>JABZFQ010000286.1 GCA_014237365.1 Desulfobacteraceae bacterium
CCGTAGGGGCAGGCCCCTGTGCCTGCCCTGATAATATGCAACCACAGGGCGGAAGGGCAACCACAGGCGTTGCCCCTACGTTATTTGAAAACGAATTGTATCACATAATAGGGAACCATATCATTCATCAAGATGGCATTGTTTTATTTTGGTTACACTCAAATAACTTCCCCAAGGAGGCGCATAGATTTGGGTCGAATTTGTTCGATCTCAAATCACAAAAGTTGATGGAATAGCTTACCTATTTCAATATTTTTGGGATTTGAGCCTGGATTTGAGATTTGGCAAAGGCGGCCTGAAGCTGTGATGCATAGTTGTGGAAATTGTTTCGTCCACGTTCCTTAGTTAAGGGTTATGGTTACAAAATTTCTTGCTATTTTTTAATTGCAATGGTAAATATTTATTATTTACCTCAAAAGGACAAAAGGACTTGCGATTTTTCTCTGGCCATGAACATCAATAGCTGTGTTGCTCAGGCTTGAAATAGCATAAACCCGTAAAAAATAAATTTGTGAGCTATGAAAAACTGGAAAATAATAATAATTTCATTAAACTATGTAAGTATAATTTTTATAGGTTTCGTTATACTTGCAAACCATTCAAGAGCAGATACTGCTGCTGAAGTACCTCCTTTAACAAATGATATCTGTATCAAGTGCCATTCTCAGCAACCTGCAACTATTGATGGCCGGGGTGGAAAGCACAAAACTAAGGTCAATTGTATTGACTGTCACTTAGAACACCCTCCACGAGGAGCCAGAGCTATTCCTCAATGCAGTATGTGCCACAATGCAGCGCCACACTACAAACTCAAGCATTGCTCCGACTGCCATTTCAATACACATGCTCCTCTTGATTTAAAAATGGAAGGCGACATTACAGATCCATGCCTGACATGCCATCAGCAGCAGGGAAACGAGCTTAAAAAGCACCCCAGCGCTCATACAAATCTGCCCTGTACTGAATGCCATGAAATTCACAGGGCAATTCCTGAATGCATGGAATGTCATAAAAAACACACAAAGGATATGGATTTTGAGGCATGCAAGAGCTGCCATCCAGTTCATATGCCTCTTAAAATAACTTGCATCCGCGAGACTCCATCAAGTTATTGCGGAAGTTGCCATAAAGAAGCCGCAGACTTGCTCAAAAAAAATATCAGCAAACACCATGATCTTGCCTGTGTTTACTGTCACAGGGATAAACATAAAACGATTCCGCCTTGTTTGTCTTGCCACGGTCATCCACATCCGGATAACATAATAAAAAATTATCCAAAATGTGCGGACTGCCACAAAACAGCACATGATTTAAGGAAATAAAAATGGTTCAGGGTTCAGGGATTCAGAGTTCAGGGATTCAGAGTTCAGGGGTTCAGGGATTCAGAGTTCAGGGGTTCAGGGTTCGGGGTTACAGAAAAGGTAATAATCGGGCATATAAATTGCTTATTAATTTTGACGTTTGGAACTTAAAATTTTATGTAAAAGTTCACCACAAAACTACACGGAGACTCACTGAAAATTGGTAAACAATAAGTTCAGATATCGTCAAATGAAATTATGAATAAGGACTTGAACAATATTAGAAATCATGACTATTGTAGAAAAGCTGGTTTCATGCTTTTTATTTTTTGGGCAGCCATATCTTTTATCGCCATGGTTTCTTCTATTGGATCCGCGCGTCTAAATACAGAAAGCTGTATTGACTGTCACGTTGTTCACGCGTGGCAGGATAAAAAAGAAAAAGATTCAAAACCGATGTATGCATCAATTCTTGAAAAAACCTGTGAAGAATGCCACACAAGTCATGACAGCAGAACACTTGTCAAGTTTGGCCAGAACATCATACCTATTGTAAAATCTGCAATAAAACCGGAAGCTCCTTTGGCCGGCGGAAATTTCTATTACACTTCAGGGCAGATACATTTAAAAAAAGCAGGTTATTGCACCTCGTGCCACGTGGATGTCAGGCACCATGCAACCAATGCCGGATATCGTTTTCTTGGAGAAGACATTGAGGGTATTGGGGACCCAATGTACGAATTTGGTGATGATGGTCACAATATATACAAAAGCGGCGACCAGTACTGTATTGCATGTCATGCCAATTTTTGCGGTTCTAAAAACCAGGAATTCGGCGCTGGATGGATCCGCCATCCTACGAATATCACACTTCCCATGCTCGGCGAATATTCAGGATACAAGGTTTACAGAAAAGATGTCCCTGTATGTTATCCAAATCCGGAAAAACCTGAAAGATCTACTGCCCGTGTTATGTGCATGTCATGCCATCGTCCACATGGAACACCGTATCATTTTTTGCTGAGGTGGGACTATAATACCATGTTAGCCGGAAATGGTAATAATTCAACAGGATGCTTTGCCTGCCATACAACAAAGGATACAGGGACCATTGTTCAGGAGGCAGAAATCGGGGAATGAGGTTCAGGTTTGTAAGGAACGTGGACGAAATAACTTCCACTTTCAGTGAAACTCCGTATCGTTCCGTTGTGAATTTTTACGCCGGTTTCAATAAAAATTATTGACTACTATTTTCAGGTTGTGTTAAGTTTTGTATCTTGAATTATTTTTTAAAAAAAGGAGGTAACCCAAGTTTATGAAAAGAAAAAAAATATTACTGTGGTGTTCGGTATTTGTGATGACTCTTTTCCTATGTGGAGTAGGGACGGGAAATGCAGTGGTAACAGGGGAGTGTTTTAATTGCCATACAATGCATAATAGTCAAAATGGCTCTTATTATTTAACTGGACCTCACGAACACCTCCTGCTCAGTGCAGATGGCTGTGTGGGCTGCCATTCTAGCAGCAGTTCTTCCACAACATATACATTGGGTTCTTCTACGGTCCCTGTCGTAAACTTCACAGGCGGCATAGAGCCATCTGCCTACCTGTCTGGCGGCAATTTTTACTGGGTGGCCCAGGGCGGCGCGGCGAATGATCCCAAGGGACATAATGTCTTTGGCATAGCAAGCCAGGATTCACTAATTGCCGCGGGTGTAGGTGCCCCTGGAGATTCTAATGGTAGTGGTTGCGGCCCAGGCAGTTGTCACGCCACTCTAGCGATAGATACCGTCACTACCGGCACTTATCTTGCGCCAAATGGCTGTCAGGGTTGCCATCTTGACGTACAACACCATACTGATGATACTGGCGGCGCTAATGGTCCAAATTCGAAGTATGTGGGCAGTTCACCATGGTATCGGTTTCTTGTCGGCCATCAGTCAGGCCCACCTGACGGAACATACGGTGTTGAAGGGATTGAACATAATAGCTGGGGGCCCAGCGACGTAAGCCCAGGCAGTGACCATCATAATGAATACAAAGGTGAAACAGGGGAAGGATCCGGAACTCTGGTCCTTGGCTTCGGCACTATGACTGCCTTTTGCTCGGGCTGCCACGGAGATTTCCACGAACAACAGGATACCGGTACCGCTGGACAATGGACCAGACACCCCTCTGATTTAACTATACCAGTTACCGGAGAATATGCAAGTATAAACGACTATAATTTTGACACTCTTACCCCTGTTGCCAGAACTGACGCCGCCATTACCACCCTTTCCGGCACGTCGAGCGGTACGGTTAGCGCTGGTTCAGATATGGTCATGTGTTTATCATGCCACAGGCCCCACGGAAGCAAAAATGATGATCTTTTGAGGTGGAATTATGACGACATGGTGGCCGGTAGCGCCGGCGCCTTGGAGAATAGGGGCTGTTTTTACTGTCATAGCACAAAAGATGATTAATAAAGGTGAATAGAGAAGCTAAAGGCTGAAAAAAACAGGGCTCGGGAAGTTAAATCCTGAGTCCTGTTTTTTATGCGTGTTAACGCTAATAATAAGCCATTCTTCCAGATAATATTCCGTTGGCAGGTAAAAAAAACTTTCCACCCATATGTCAACACAAGACACAGGAGCGATAAGCACCACCAACTCAATCCAGCGAAGAGTTATCGGGTTTATCTGGTTTTGGGGAAGTTCATCAGGGATGTTTTCTGCTCTTTGTTAAGAAACGTGGACGAAATAATTTCCCCAAGTAGGCGCATAGATTTGGGTCAAATTTGTTCGATCTCAAATCACAAAAGTTGATGGAATAACTTACCTATTTCGATATTTTTGGGATTTGAGCCTGGATTTGAGATTTGGCAAAGGTGGCCTGAATCTGTGATGCATAATTGGGGAAGTTATTTCGTCCCCGTTCCTAATTGTTCATTGGCGTAAGACAGATTTTTTAGTGTTATAGGATCATCCGGTTTTATCCATAGGGACTGCTCAAAATATTCAATAGCCTGTTCCAATAACCCCATACGCCCATAGATTATACCGAGATTAGAAAGGGCTTCATGATAATCAGATTTTATATTCAATGCCTTTCTGTAATAGTGTATTGCCTTCTCTGAGAGTTCTTTTTCATCATTGATCACACCAAGATTATAATAAGCCTGAGCCATATCAGGAGCTATTTTAAGAGCTTGTTTGAATTTATCCAGCGCTGCTGCTGTTAATTTTTTTTTGTGCAAAGCAGATCCAAGACTGACCAATAGTAACGGGCTGTCAGGCCTTAACGCAAGAGCCTTTTTATAATAATAAATAGCTGTATCAAATCGCCTGTTTTTTGCATATACATTTCCCATAAAATGACTAACTTCAACAGATTGCGGCGCTATCTTTAAGGCATTCCCATATTGTTCAATTGCATCCCTGATTCTTCCTTTTTCCTCATAAATTCGTCCTATATTAAGATATGCTTTTTCTGCGCGTGGATTTAACCTTAGCGCCTGCCTGAATTCTATTAGCGCTTTATCAAAATCTTTATTATTAAAAAGGGCAAAGCCACGATTATTATGTGTTCTATATTTATAAGAGGATTTGTTTAAACAATCGGTCCAAAGAGTAAGATTATCTTTCCAGATAAAATTGCGCTGATACCCAGCAGTACCAAACACCGCCACAAGACCCGCAACCACCAGAAACTCAATATGCAGATTTAGTCTCAGTTGTTTCATTTAAACTCTCCATTCTACGCTCTACGGATGACCGGGAATTGATGGCATTGTTCCTTTTATGCCCTTAACAAGCTTCTTCCATTGTTGGCCAGAACCAAGCATCCTGGCAATCCTCATCTCTTTGAAGGCCATATCATATAGTCCTTTTGAGCCATAGGCAATGCCAAGGTTGTAGTGGGCATCCGCGTTGCGGGGGCTCAACTGAATGGCATGCTTGAATTGGGTTATGGCGCTGTCCACATTTCCTTTGTCAAAATAACATATACCGAGATTGACATAGGGGTAAGGATATGCAGGATCAATGTTGATAGCAAGTTGATGATGCTTTACGGCGTCGTTGATAAGTCTGCTTTTATATTTGGCAATTCCCATATAATCATGAGCCCTGGCCTTGCCCGGAGATTTTTTTACAACATCCGACCAGAGGGAAAGATTATCTTTCCATGCAAAATTCCGCTGATATGTGGCACCAGTGAATAACAGCACAAGACTTACCAGTACGACGGATTCTATATATATTAATCGTTTTTGTGTCATGGTCTATAGCATGAAATCTTCTATAAATTTTTCGTAATCGTTCACCACAGAAACTGCAGTACACAGAGCAAACTATTTTATTTGTCACTTAATTTCTGCTGAAGAACCGTATTTGCAGATCTTCGCTCTCAATTATGAAGTTTGCTTACTCTTTCCGGCTTGCATGTATTTGAAAGAGCAGGTTGCCAATTTTGGCCCGGGCCTGAGCATCATCCGGCCTTAAGTGCAGATATTTTTGAAATTCAAAAATCGCTTTATCAAATATCCTTTTTCGTTCATAAGCCATGCCCAAATTCCAGTGTGGCTCCGGCGAATCCGGCTTAATGCTCATGGCCATTTTGTATTTTTCTATAGCCTTGTTTATGTGGCCCATTTTAAGATAGGTATTGCCCAGATTATCAAGAGCTTCTAAAAAGCCAGGCTTGATGGTAAGCGCCTGTTGGTAAGCGTCTGTTGCGTCATTGAACATGCCTTTTTTTTCATAAACTACACCCAGATTATAATATGTCTTTGCATAGGGATGTACAGGATTGATTTTAACAGCCATCTTGTATTCAACCATGGCTTGATCCAAAAGGCCCTTTTTGAAATAAGAATTGCCTATATTCACATGTGGCCGATCCTTATTAGTGGATTTTATGACCGCGTCCGACCACAGGGTTTCTTCTGTTTTCCATACGAAATTCCGCTGATACGCAACAGTACCAAATAACAGCACAAGACTTGCCAGTACGACAGATTCTATATATATTAATCGATTTTGCATCATAATTTATAGCAGGAAATTTTTTACCTTCACCCTCACCTCGACTCTCTCCCCTTTTCGCGCTTACGTTTCTGTCCCGGCCGTGTTTCCGTCCCGCTTCAAACTGGATATTTTACTGACAAGCAACGCCGCAAAAATGGCAAAACCTATTGATGGAAGATAAAGGCGATGTTCAAAGATCACATCATAAATTACTATAAAGCTGGATGTAACTGAAATGGTAACAAAAAACCAGATAATGGCGAATGAAAGCAGCTTTGCCCGGCGATATGCCCGGAGGCCAAACCCTGCGATGGCGGTAAGAAGGATGAAAAAAAGAACTGTTGTAAAATTCAGATGCATTGTAATTGGCCAGTCATAGTCCAGGTTGAGATTTACAGGGATAAATAACAGCTTAATATAGTATGGAATAACATGCAATTGTGTCATAAAATACTGAAAAGAGGTAATAGATTCACCAAAGGGCATCTGTACCCCTTTGGCATAATCAAATGAAACAAACTTTTGCAGCCCGGATGCGCTCAGGTAAATGGCGATACCTATGGTGCAGAACATAGCCAGATGGACATTGCAGTGGCCTTTCAGGATCTTCCAATCCCCATCCGATATAAAGTAAAAATCGTAGATCAAAAGCATTAAAGGTAGAGTGGCAACTATCTGTTTGGTTGCCATCCCAAGGCATGATGCGAAAAAAGCTCCAACAAAGAGCGCTAAGGTCTCAGCTCCCTGCTCTCTTATCTTTGTCTCAAAGGCTTTAATAAAAAGAAATAGTGAAAGCAAATAAAAGGTTGTAGCCAGTACTGAAGATCGACTGATAATATACGTAACAGCCTGGGTTTGAACAGGATGTGCAATGAAAATTAAAGACGCATAAAGAGCAATCCTGTAAGCACGTTCTCCGTATTTTTCTTTAACCGAGGTGAAGTTGGCTGTCTTAAAAAGGATAAAATAGAGCATGATGCCATTTGAGATATGCAGCAGCAGGTTGACAAGATGATAACCAAAAACATTTAGTTTTCCAAAATAATAATTAACCGCCAATGTAATGTCTAATATCGGACGATTAGAGGAAGAAAAAATTTCTTTTAAGTCAAATCTATGGATAGCGTAGTTTTCAACAATAGCATGCTGGTCGTCAAAGTGAAAAGAGCAGTCAAAGCTGTTAGAGTAAATAACACCGGCTATGGCGGAAATCAAAAAAATTGCAAGAAAATGTTTTTGGATATTTGACAAACCGACCATGTGCGAAATCTCCTTTGGTTAGGTAAGCTATTCCTTCAACTTTTGTGATCTGAGATCAAACAAATTCGACCCAAATCTGTGCGCCTGCTTGGTGAAGTTAATTCGTCCACGTTCCTAATTCAGTGTAATTTAAGTGAAAATCCGTGGTGAACTATTACGGTTTATCCAAAAAAAGTTAATAAATACATTTTGTTTGATATAAGAAACAGGCCGACAAGAATAAGAAAAATACCTGCAAAAATATTTATATAATTTAAAATCTTAGATGCTTTTTTGATAAATTTAAGCATAAAATTAACAAATATAGACACCAAAACAAAGGGCATTGCCAATCCCGCAGAATATGCTGCAAGAAGAATAACTCCCTGCCATACATTCTCCTGATTGCCGGCAAGAACAAGTATTGACCCTAGTAAAGGACCTACACAAGGGCTCCAGCCAGCGGCAAAAGCCATACCAATTATAAAAGGCCCCAGAAAATGCAGTGGTTTTTTAACTATGTGAATCCGTTTATCATGATAAAGACGACGGATGCGAATTAAGCCGGTTAAATGCATCCCAAATATTATTATTAAAATACCACCCGTTATTCTTATAAAATTACTGTACTTGTATATGATATTTCCAAGCAACGACGCCGAAGCTCCCATAAGAACAAAAACAAAAGAAAAACCTAAAACATATGATACAGTAGATAAAAAAACTTTTCTTCTAATTTCTGCATTACAGTCTGTGGTCAACTCTTCTATGGAGAAACCCGTTATAAAAGTAAAATACGATGGAATAATTGGCAGAATACAAGGAGAAAAAAAAGAAAGAAGTCCTGCAAAAAAAGCTGCCGGATATGTTATCGTCTCAACAAACATAGTTTAATCCCCTCAACTACTGACTTAATTCTTTTGAGCGCCTTGCGGCTGCAGCTATAGCTTCTATTAAATTTTGTTTAACCCTGTTTTTTTCTAAAACCTTGAAAGCCGCTTCAGTGGTTCCTCCGGGAGAAGTCACCTTCCGGCGCAAAATTCCAGGCGATTCATTGCTTTCTTCCATGAGTTTAATGGCCCCCTGTATAGTTGATAGTGTAAGCATGGCGGCTTTATCCGGCTCCAGTCCGACTTTGATACCTCCCTCTATCATAGCTTCAGCAATATAAAAAACATATGCGGGACCAGATCCGGAAAGAGCGGTAACTGCATCCAGATCTTCTTCTTTAAATTCAACTACTTTGCCTGTGGCCTCCAAGATTATCTTTATTTTTTCAATATCTTCCGGTCTGGCATATTTGTTGGCACTCATTCCGGACATTCCTGCTAAAACCAGGGCTGGTGTGTTTGGCATTACTCTTATTATCGGCAATCTTTCTATGGACCCATTATCAAGAGAATTGTAAAGTAAATTTTCAATTTTACGCAAAGTAATTCCTGCTGCAATAGAAACAACTATTTTTCGATTTGATATCCGGTATCCTTTATGCTCTGAAATTTGTGAAAGAACCTGATATATATGTTGAGGTTTAACTGCAATAACTATAATTTCGCATTCTGAAAAAACTTTAAAATTATTTTGCATTACAGAAATACCATAAGTCTTTTTAAGAACATCAAGCCGTTTTTCACTGATATCACTGGCATCAATCATTGACGGAGAAAAAATTCCAGTTCGAATAAGAGCTCCCACAAAAGCCTCCCCCATGTTTCCGGCACCAATAAAACCAATTTTCTTGTTAATTATCGACACACTGCCTCCTTAAATTTTAAAGACCGTTCACAGTTAACAGTTCAAGGGTTCAAGGTTTAGCAAGCAATGAAAGTGTTCAAGGCAACCATCCGCGAACCGTGAACCGTTACTTAGGAACGTGGACGAAATAACTTCACCAACTATGCATCACAGCTTCAGGCCGCCTTTGTCCGATCTCAGATCACAAAAATATTGAAATAGCTCGCTATTCCTTCAATTTTTGTGATCTGAGATCGAACAAATTCGACCCAAATCTGTGCGCCTACTTGGGGAAGTTAATTCGTCCACGTTCCTTATTTTTTGATATTGTCTATAGTAATCTACTTCACTTATACTTTTCTACGACCGCACCTTTGATGTGTCAATGATTTTGCTTGAAATTTCTTGACTTAATCTTTAAGAATATATTTGATTTTTTATATATTTTCTTGATATAAATCTGATAAACTTGTCAAAAGTCGAAAATTGGGAGAAATTAAAATAGAAATTGGGAAAAACAGTAAAAAGCATGAAGGCCAAATTTCTAATTTCAATATTCCATGAACGCTTACATTAATAATTATCAGAAATTTACAAACTCATTTTTACGTGACATTAACTGGCTGTGCGTGAGCGGATAATCTTTAAAAAGCTAAAGTGTTACGAGTTTGTAAATTTCTGATTAGGAACATGGACGAATTAACTTCCCCAAACAGGCGCACAGATTTGGGTCGAATTTGTTTGATATCAGATCACAAAAGTTGAAGGAATAGCTTACCTATTTCAATATTTTTGTGATTTGAGATCGGACAAAGGCGGCCTGAAGCTGTGATACATAGTTGGTGAAGTTATTTCGTCCACGTTCCTTATAGTAAATGAAAGGCTCCTGCATTTATGTATATAATTGGATATCTGTTAATGGCAATCGCAAAGGTTTTTGACCTTGTTTTACTTCTATTCATGTGGATTGTTATAGCAAGAGCAGTGCTGTCCTGGGTCAATCCGGATCCTTTCAATCCTATTGTTCGTTTTATCCATAATGTTACAGAGCCTGCTTTATATCGCGTTCGCGCATTCATACCCGTTAGTTTCGGAGGTATTGATTTCTCTCCAATTATTGTCTTGCTCGGAGTGATCTTCTTGCGAACCTTTGTTATAAGCAGCTTAATAAGACTGTCTGCTAATTTATTATAATATGAGACCTTTGAAAAATGTTCAATTTTGTTCAAGTTCAACCTAAGTTGAGTGATTTTTTACGAAGATATGTGCTGAGATCTTGATGCATAAGGATTTGCAAAAACCGCAGGCATACCCGTGGATATGTCGAGGATTTTTGCGAAGCCTTTATGCACAAGAGATCGGCGCAGATCAAGTAAAAAACCGCTCAATTTAAGTCAAGGAAGGCGAAAATTTTAAATGCGGGAATACAGCTTATCAGCTCAGCAGCTTAACAGCTAACATAGCCTGACGCTGAAATTGGGCAAAAGGGGGGTGTTTTGCAAAGGTCTCAATATAGGTGGGATATAATGAAAACTACATCACTTGATATTCAACAACAACAGTTCAAGGTTAAATTTAGAGGATTTGATATCCGTGAGGTAGATAGATTCCTTGAACAAATTGCCGATTCTTTTGCTTCATTGCAGCAGAAAAATGAGAAGCTGCATGAGGAAATTAGAAGGCTAAAGCTTGAAAGCCAGGGGTATAAGGAACGCGAAGAAACCTTTAAGCGCGTTATGCTTAATTCTCAGAAAGTTCTTGAGCAGATGAAGCAAAATGCTCAAAAATCAGCTGAATTAGTCATAGCTGACTCAGAAGTCAGAGCGGAAAAAATACTCAACAGAGCACATAGCAGACTGGCGCAGTTGCATGAAGATATAGCTGAACTTAAAAGACAGCGCATGCAAATCGAAGTTCAAATCCGTTCTGTAATAGAGGCTCATTCAAAACTTCTTGAAATAGGCAAAGAGAGCATGGAAACATCGGATGAAGAAGACTCTAAGTTGAAATTACTAAAAAAACGTAATTCTTTTTCATAAACTGGAATAGCAAATGGCAAAAATAGACGCATTTTTCAAGTTGATGCATGATCAGGGCGCTTCAGATCTTCATCTTGTTGCAGGACAACCGCCAGCTCTCAGGATAAGGGGTGATATAGAAAGGGTCAAATATAAGGTACTGAATACTGATGAGCTGAAAAGTATGCTCTATGAGATTGCGCCCGAAGACAAGGTCAAGATATTTGAAGAGACTGGAGATGTTGACTTTGGCTATGAAATACCTGGCCTTGCCAGATACAGGGCAAATTTCTTTATGCAAAAAAATGGCGCTGCTGCAGTTTTCAGGGAAATTCCAGCTACAATATTAACCGCTGAACAACTGGGCATTCCTCCTGTAATACCCAAGCTGGCATTACTTCCAAGAGGTCTCGTCGTAGTAACAGGCCCTACAGGTAGCGGCAAATCGACCACATTGGCAGCCATCATTGATGTAGCAAACCATAGCCGTAAGGATCATATCATTACTGTCGAAGATCCAGTCGAATTTGTTCATGAAAGCAAGTCTTGTATTGTAAACCACCGTGAGGTCGGTCTTCATACCAGGTCATTTAGCGCAGCCCTGCGCGGCGCTCTACGTGAGGATCCGGATATTATTCTGGTTGGCGAAATGAGGGACCTTGAAACTATATCACTTGCCATAGAAGCCGCATCTACAGGACATCTTGTTTTCGGCACATTACATACTTCCAGCGCTGCTAAAACAGTTGATCGTATTATTGAGGTCTTTCCTGCAAGCGAACAGTCACAGATACGTTCCACGCTTTCTGACGGACTTAGAGCTATCATAGCACAGGTACTGTTCAAGAGAATTGACAAAAAGGGGCGTTGTGCCGCTCTTGAAATATTGATCGCAACTCCTGCGGTCAGAAATCTGATAAGAGAAGCAAAAACCTATCAAATTGCTTCAATGATTCAGACAGGAAAGAAATTCGGCATGAAGCTTTTAGATGACGCTATAATGGAAATGTGTAACAAAAAGATGATAAGTTCTGAAGAAGCTTACTCCAAAGCTAATGATAAGTCAAAATTCAGGTCTCTATTGAAAATTCCGCCTGCAGACTTCACCGAAGCATAATTGTAGCCGTTCACGGTTCACGGTTCACGGTTAACGGTTGATTGAAACATAAAAGTAAGAGGTTCTATAATCATTAAAAAACTCATTTAAAAAAATTGTGAATCGTAAGGAACGTGGACGAATTAACTTCCCCCACTATGCATCACAGCTTCAGGCCGTTAAAGTCCGATCTCAAATCCCAAAAATATCAAAATAGGTAAGCTATTCCATCAACTTTTGTGATCTGAGATCAAACAAATTCGACCCAAATCTATGCGCCTGCTTGGGGAAGTTAATTCGTCCACGTTCCTTACGTATAATCTCAGGATAGGTTATTTCATGAAAAAACAGGAAATTGACCATATACTTACCAAGATGCTTGATGCATTCGGCAATGTCTCAGATCTTAACATCACTGTCGGCAAATCGTTTCAGGTAGAGAATTCGGGCGAGCTTACCATGGTAGAAATGGATCCTCCTTTTCATGAACTCACACCGTTTCAGACTGAAATTTTCGCTCTTAATCTGATCAACCAGGACAGACGTCTTACAGATATCCTCCTGAGAGAAGGATCGTGCGATCTGTCTTATGGACTTCCAGGCAAAGCACGTTTCAGGGTAAATATCTTTTCCCAGCAAAGCAACTACTCCATTGTCCTCCGAAAACTCGAAACCAAAATTCCAACCTGCAAGGAATTGGCACTTCCCGAGGCATTCTACAAGCTGGCCCAGGAAAAAAACGGGATTATTCTGGTGACAGGTTCCACAGGAAGCGGAAAATCTACTTCTCTGGCTGCAGTACTTAATGAAATTAACAAAAACAAATCAGTCCACATACTAACGCTCGAAGACCCTGTGGAATTTCAGCATCCGCACAAAAAGGCTACTTTCAACCAGAGGGAGATGGGAACTGATTTCGACAGTTTTGCCAGCGGTTTAAGGGCAGCTCTCCGCCAGGCCCCAAAGGTAATACTGGTCGGCGAGATGCGTGATAGAGAAACTGTTGAGATTGGTCTCAGCGCAGCCGAGACAGGCCATCTGGTAGTAAGCACTCTCCATACAGTAGACGCTGGGCAGACTATTAACCGTTTTCTAGGTATGTTCAATACTGAGGAAGAAAAGCAGATTCGCATCCGGCTTGCCGATACGGTCCGCTGGATCGTGTGCCAAAGACTTCTTCCCAAAGTAGGCGGCGGTCGCGTGGCTGCTTTTGAGATCATGGGTTCCAACCTCCGAACTAAAGATACGATTTTGCACGGAGAATCCGAGGGAAAAACGTTTTACGAAATCATACAGGCAGGAAAAGCCTTTGGTATGATCACTTTTGATGATTACATCGTAAATCTGTATGAAAAGGGCAGCATTACCGAAGAGACAGCCTTGGCTTATGCTTCCCGTAAGGGTATAGTAGGCCGTGGAATCGACTCGGTAAAAAGCGCACGCGGAGAGGCTACTACCGATATTGAGGAACTGGAAGTGGACATTGATTATAGAAAAACCGTAAAAGTTACCGATGGAACGACACGGTGGGCAAAACAAGGCAATAAAAAAGATAACAAATCAGAATAAGGGCTCGTTCAAAAGCCAAATTGATCAATTAGGAACGTGGACGAATTAACTTCCCCAAGTAGGCGCATAGATTTGGGTCGAATTTGTTTGATCTCAGATCACAAAAGTTGAAGGAATAGCGAGCTATTTCAATATTTTTGTGATTTGAGATCGGACAAAGGTGGCCTGAAGCTGTGATGCATAGTTGGGGAAGTTATTTCGTCCACGTTCCTTAGGAACGTGGACGAATTAACTCGCTTTAGGGTGTAACTATTGATAATTCAGTATAATTATGTGAAAATCCGTGGTGAACTATTACAAAAAACCAAATAACAGGCAAAAATTATGGAAGTTATATGCAAACAGTGTCAGAGCAAATTCAAAATTCCGAATGAAAAGATCCCAAAAGGAAAAATTTTTTCGCTTACCTGCCCAAAGTGCAATAATAAAATTTCCATAGACACCCGGCCAGTTGCTTCTCCATCACCCGAAAAGACCCCTGCCGTATCCGCAAAACCAAAACCTGGCCGGGAAAAGACAATATTCGACGAGGTAGTTTCCGGCACTTATAACGCTTCCGAAAAGCCTTTTGATTTTGTGGAAGAGGGTGTAAAAACAGCACTTTTGTGCGAATCTGACCCAGACATCAGAGCTAAGATCAGAATGGCTTTGGAAAAAATTAAATATAATACCATAGAACCAAAGTCGGCCGTTGAGGCTCTCAAGCAGATGCGCTTTCATGTTTTTGATCTGGTGATGCTAAACGAATTGTTCGACACTCAGGATCCTGATAAGAATGATGTCCTTAAATACATGGCTCAACTTGCTATGGACACGAGGCGCAATATCTTTTTGGCCCTTGTCACCAACCGCTTTCGCACCATGGACAGCATGATGGCCTTCAACAAAAGTGTCAATATCATTGTCAACGTAAATAATGTTGATGAAATGCAAAAAATCCTCAAGAGTGGTGTAGCCGATAATACTGAATTTTATTACGTATTTAAGGAGTTGATAGCCAAAACCGGCAATGTCTGATCTTGTTTTTTATACCGGCAGTGAAATTATTTGTCTGAAAGTCTATAGCACTTTTCGTATATAATGCGCAGCCCTTCAATGGTCAGTGAGGGCTCAACCTCTTCTATGCTGTCACAAACATCAGACATAAGATCTGATACCCCCCCTGTAGCAACCACCTTGGGAGCAGTGCCCATTTCACTCTTCATCCTCCTTACTATTCCATCCACAAGACCAGCATATCCATAAATAATACCAGCTTTTATGCTGCTTGCCGTATCTTTACCTATAACTTTTCCAGGGTGAGAAAATATTTCAACTCTTGGAAGTTTGGATGCCTTTAAAAACAAAGCTTCAGCAGAAATCATGATTCCAGGGCATATTGCTCCCCCAAGATATCCACCATCTTCTGAAACTGCATCAAAGGTTGTTGCTGTACCAAAATCAACTACAATCAGACTGGTTTTATACTTTTCAAATGCAGCAATTGAGTTGGCAATTCTGTCTGCCCCCACCTCCTCAGGATTATTGTAAAGTATCGGCATTATATTAACAGACTTGGCATCTACCCATAATGGATACCGCGCCAAGTATTTACGGCAAAAAGAATCAAGAACTCTTACCAGGGGCGGAACAACGCAGGAAATGACAATGCTGCTGATATATTTAGATTGTATATCACTTCCTGTGAAAAGATTGGCTGCGATAACATTGAATTCATCTTCCGTTATTGTTTTTACAGTTCTTATTCTCCAGTCTTTTACCAGTTCATTGCCATTGTAAATACCAATTACGGTGTTTGTATTTCCAACATCTATAACAAGAAGCATTATAACCACATAGGTTGTTTACAGTTCACGGTTTTTTTATTGAATTATGCAAGCCTAAAGCTAAGGAACGTGAACGATTACGATTTGTCATAGCGAACGCTTCTAATTGAATCAATCAGTTCCAATGTCGAACGTGCCTTAGCAACGTCATGAACCCTTACAATGTGAGCGCCGTTTAAAACCGCAGCGGCAATCACTGCCTGAGTTCCTGTTTCAAGCTCCGGCATTTCAAGCATGGCATCACCGTCATGACTGCCTTCAAGAATATTTCGAATAAATGATTTTCTTGAAGGCCCTATCAAAATAGGATTATTCAGTGTTTTAAATTTATATAAATACTTAATTATAAGAAGATTATGTTCGACTGTTTTGCCGAACCCAATTCCAGGATCTATTATTATTTTAGATCTTGCAATTCCGTTTTTTTCAGCTCTGTAAATTGCTTTTTCAAGAAATTCTTTGATCTCTTCTATAAGATGGTCATAGTGAGGAGAAACCTGCATTGTTTTTGGAGCGCCCTTCATATGCATAATGACTACCGGAACTCCATATTTTGCTGCAATGCCCATCATATCAGGGTCACTGTACATAGCGCTTATATCGTTGATAATAGAGGCACCGGATTCAATAGCCTCTCTCGCTATACTTGCCTTTGTTGTATCAATTGAGATAGGAATTGAAACACGTTTCGCAAGTTTTTCAATAACAGGCAAAACACGCCGGCCTTCCTCTTCAATAGATACAGACTCGGAAAACGGCCGTGTAGATTCGCCTCCTATGTCAATTATATCAGCGCCGGCCTCAGCCAGTTTTTCGCCGTGAGCCACCGCTGCATCACATGAAAAAAAAAGCCCTCCATCTGAAAAAGAATCAGGGGTCACATTTAAAATGCCCATAATACACGTACGATTACCAAGCGAAAGGCTATGAGATCCCCATGAAAGTTTATATGATTTATAACCGTTCAATCTTCATCTCTCTATCTCTGAATCCCTGATCCCTGATCCCTGATTCCTGATTCCTGATTCCTGTATTATGAAAGCTCAATATCCGGTCGCATGGAACGAATTAAATCATCAAGCTCATTTCCTTTGACAGTTTCCTTTTCAAGCAGAAGTTCTGCCAACTTATGAAGGATATCTATATTCTCATTCAGAATTTTCTTTGCACGTTTGTATGAATTCTTTATCAGAATAGTTACTTCTTCATCAATTTTTCTGGCTGTTTCTTCGGAATAATCTCTTGGGTGTGATATTTCACGACCCAAAAAAATCTGCTCTTCACTCTTGCCATAAGAAAGCGGTCCCAGCTCTTCACTCATGCCCCATGACCGCACCATTTTCTGAGCAAGATCCGTCGCCTGTTTGATATCGTTGGCTGCCCCTGTACTTATACGGTTAAAAATAATATCTTCTGCAACTCTTCCTCCAAAGGAAACGGTCAAATCGTTTTCTAGCTGATCCTTAAATTTAAAATCTCTCTCTTCTGGTAAAAACCAGGTAATGCCTGCAGCACGTCCCCTTGGAATAATTGTAATTTTGTTAACCGGATCCGCTCCCGGCAGGAAACGAGATACAAGAGCATGGCCGCCTTCGTGATATGCCGTTACTTTCCTGTCCTCCTCCCTTACTACTTTAGATTTGCGCTCAAGTCCCATAAAAACCTTGTCTTTTGCATCTTCAAAATCGGCCATATCAACCTTTTCTTTATTTCTTTTAGCGCCAAGCAGAGCAGCTTCATTGACAAGGTTTTCCAGATCAGCTCCGGAAAATCCCGGTGTTCCTTTTGAAAGAATAATTGGGGACACATCGGATGCAATTGGTGTTTTCTTCATGTGAACCTTAAGAATTTCTTCACGGCCTTTAATATCCGGAAGTGAAACAAAGACCTGTCGGTCAAAACGGCCGGGACGCAATAGAGCAGGATCAAGAACATCAGGCCTGTTTGTAGCGGATATTAATATGACGCCTTCGTTTGATTCAAATCCATCCATCTCAACCAGAAGTTGATTTAAAGTCTGTTCCCTTTCGTCATGTCCTCCACCGAGACCGGCCCCTCTATGCCTTCCGACGGCATCTATCTCATCAATAAAGATAATGCACGGAGCGTTCTTTTTACCCTGGACAAAAAGATCTCTTACACGAGATGCCCCTACTCCAACAAACATCTCAACAAAATCGGAACCGCTTATACTAAAAAAAGGAACCCCGGCTTCGCCGGCAATAGCTCGCGCCAAAAGAGTTTTTCCTGTTCCCGGTGATCCCATAAGAAGAACCCCTTTAGGTATTCGTCCTCCAAGACGTGTAAATTTCTTGGGTTCTTTGAGAAAATCAATAATTTCTCCCAATTCTTCCTTTGCTTCATCAATTCCGGCAACATCTTCAAAGGTTACTTTAGGAGCCTGGTCTGATTGAAGACGAGCACGACTCTTTCCAAATGAAAGAGCCTTGCCGCCGCCAGCCTGCATTTGACGCATAAAAAATATCCAAATTCCTATGAGTACAATCATAGGAAGCCATGAAACAAGAAGAGACATATACCAGGGTGACTCTGATAGTGGTTTTGCATTAATAGCTACACCCTTTTGCCTGAGTATTTTAATAAGATCGCTGTCCTGAGGCGCAAACACTTTAAAACGATTATGGTTTATATCTGTTACAAAAAGTTCCTGGCCTTGAATAACGACTCCTTCAATTCGCTCTTCATCGACCATTGCAAGAAATTCTGTATAGATAATCTTTCCTTCAGGCAATTGCTGCTGATTAAAAAGATTATAAAGCATTATCATCAGCAGCGTAATGACAAGCCATAAAGCAATGTTTTTATAAAATGGGTTCAAAAGATATTTCCTCCAACAATTTAGGGTTCAAGGTTCAGAGTTCAAAGGTTCAGGGATTCAAGGGTTGAAGAGCAATGAAGATTGAGCGGCAACCAACCGTGAACTGTGAACCTGAGTAGTTTACTCATATTAATCATAATTGTATATTAGGCAAGAAAAACTTCCATTTTAAGTATATTTCTTGTCGATTGTTTTACTTTAAAAAAATCATCTATTCTGTAGCCAACAACACACATTATTTTTTCACGACTAAGCAGTATCGGGCATTTAGCGCGCTGAGCTCTTGTAACCTTATTATTAATAAAATATTTTTTTACCTTCTGTGTCCCCTGCATACCAAATGGTTGGAACCTGTCACCAGGTTGAAAGTTTCTTAAAACCAAAGGGAAGCAAAGTTTATCCATATCAAAAAAAGCAACATTATGTCCAGCACGATGGATATCTGACAAATTTTCAATGTCAATCTTAAAAAATTCAATATTTAAACCAAGTTCCTTAATTAATAAGGAGGCAGGAAATATCTCTTTTTTGAAGCCGGCTTCAGGTTTTAATATCCTGTATTCAAATAAAAGTTTATTCTCATCTCTTAATTTCTTATCCAGGTCACGTAATATCATTTTTCCCCTTGAAAAAGAAAGAATATCTCCATCTCGTTCAATCCAAATACGATCGGGAAGGTCGATATGGCCAAAAGCATGTCCGCTATTTAAAAGGGAACTAACAGAATCTATGTGCAAAAAGTTAATGCGCCTCAAATTTCCTTTTATTTCTGCAATTGCTTTTCTTATAATCCTCCTCCGGGCCGCAATATGCAATTCATTAATTGAAGAAATTGAAAGGGTAACTGAATTATTCTCGGCAGCTAAAACAGATTTATTGAATATGGGCTTTATTAAATCATCTATCCATTCCTCTTCAGATCTTATAATTGATGCAAAACGGTTAATAGTTTCCACGATCCTTTTATTATAAGAAGATTTTAAATGTGGTATTAAATGATGACGGATTCTGTTCCGAAGGTATCTCTGGTCATTATTAGACTTGTCTAAAACAAACTTTAATTCATTAATCGCCAGGAATTCAAGTAGTTCAGATTTGGTTAATTTTATTAAAGGACGAATAATTTCTCCATTTCTTACCGGTGGTATTCCTGAAATACCAACGGGACCGCTTCCCCTCAATAAATGCATTATTACAAGCTCAGCATTATCATCAGCATTATGACCGAGAGCAATCTTGTTGAACCTGTATTTCTCTGCGATACTTTCAAAAAATTTGTAGCGAACAATTCTTGCTGCTTCTTCCAAAGACAACTTTTTTTCATGTCGATACTTACGAACATCTTCCTTTTTAATATAACAAGGCAAATCAAGTTTGCATGCAAGAAATGCAACAAACTCAGCATCATCGTCTGAATCTTTTTGCCTGAGACAGTGATTTAAGTGAGCAACACCAACTCTAAGGGAAAATCGTTGAGTCAATGAGAGTATAATATAAAGCAGAGCTACAGAATCAGGCCCGCCTGACACACCAACCAGAACTGAATCCCCTATATCAATCATACTGTGAGCTTTAATGGTTGCCTCTACAGTTTTTATTAATTTATTTTTGTAATCTTTGAGTGGTGATAGCATGAAGCAGTTCTTAATATCCAAGTATATCAGCTAAGGAACGGCGACGAAACAACTTCCCCAACTATGCATCACAGCTTCAGGCCGCCTTTGCCAAATCTCAAATCCAGGCTCAAATCACAAAAATATTGAAATAGGTAAGCTATTCCATCAACTTTTGTGATCTGAGATCGAACAAATTCGACCCAAATCTGTGCGCCTACTTGGGGAAGTTAATTCGTCCACGTTCTTAATCATATATATAAATATTACCTAATATAACGCATAATTAATATTTTTCAAATTATTATAATTGTTTGCCCTTGAAAAAATTATTTTATGAATTATTTTTATAAACATGGTTGTGCTAGGTGGGGAGCTAGCGGTGCCCTATTCCCGAAATCCGCTTAATGCGGGGCTGAATTCCCTCTAAAGGGTTTTTATCCTGGACATTTTAGAGTCATCCTGACCGGCCGCTACGTAACAGACAATCACGAACCTCGTCAGGTCCGGAAGGAAGCAGCGATAAGTGATACAGTCTGTGTCGTGGATTGATCCCGGTCAAGTTTTGACTTAAATGTTTCAGAAAAATATTCGATAGAGGGTGCACAACCATACCACCAGCCCTTTCAATAAACACCTTGACATGCTTACATATAGCATTATTTTTTGTTCAAACTTCCGGCCCTGAAAAAGTGTGAAAATAACATATAGATTTTCAGATAATTAATTTCACAAGGCCAGAAGGAGGAAGGCGTATTAGTTATACATCAAGAACTGATAACTCAGTGAAATTATTTAGTAACGTGGACGAATTAACTTCCACAAGTAGGCGCACAGATTTGGGTCAGATTTGTTTGATCTCAGATCACAAAAGTTGAAGGTGGCCTGAAGCTGTGATGCATAGTTGGGGAAATTATTTCGTCCACGTTCCTTATCTGAAAATATAGAGGAGTAACTCTATCTGATGACCGACGACAAAAAGAAAATACAAAAAAAAGCTGAAACTGATAAGCACGGTACAGATAATAAAATACCCGCAAAAAAAGATTTAGACAAAGAAAAAAAAGACAAGGCCGCAGATCCTTTAAAGGAGATGGAAACAAAGATCAAATCCTTAGAAGAGGATGCCCAAAAAACATATGATCGCTTCTTAAGAGTTTCTGCTGAATTCGAAAATTATAAAAAACGATCTGCTCGCGAAATGTCTGAATTCAAAAAGTTCGCGAATGAATCCTTAATTAAGGAATTGCTTTTAGTCGTTGACAATATGGAACGGGCAATAAATTCGTCAAAAAATGAAGGGATCTCAAATAATGGTTTAGTTGAAGGTATTGATATGACCCTTAAAGAATTACTTAAAATTTTTGAGAAATTTAGTGTAAAACAACTTGAATCATTGGGAAAACCTTTTGATCCAAATTTTCATCAGGCTGTTATGCAAGAGGAGACTGATGAACACCCACACAATACAGTCATAAATGAGCTTCAAAAAGGATATATAATAAATGAAAGATTACTAAGACCGGCAACGGTTGTAGTCTCTAAGAAAAAAATGTAACTACTCAGGTTCACGGTTCCACGGTTCAGGGTTCACGGTTAAAAGCCGACTAACCCTGAACCCTGAACCTTGAACCGTTACTTAGGAACGTGGACGAAATAACTTCCCCAAGTAGACGCATAGATTTGGGTCAAATTTGTTCGATTTCAAATCACAAAAGTTGAAGGAATAGCAAGCTATTTCAATATTTTTGTGATTTGAGATCGGGCAAAAGTGGCCTGAAGCTGTGATACATAGTTGGGGAAGTTATTTCGTCCCCGTTCCTTATATATAATTACAAGGAGGAGAACAATGGGCAAGATAATAGGAATAGATCTTGGCACCACAAATTCATGTGTAGCTATAATGGACGGGGGGGAAGCAAAGGTGATAACCAACCCCGAGGGAGGGCGTACAACTCCTTCTATTGTTGCTGTTACAGAAAGTGGTGAAAGATTGGTAGGCCAGGTTGCAAAGAGGCAGTCAATCACAAATCCGGAGAATACGGTCTTTGCTGTGAAGAGACTTATAGGGCGGAAGTTTGCCTCATTTGAAGTACAAAATGATATTAAGATACTTCCTTATAAACTTGAGCAGGCAAGCAATGGTGATATACGAATAAATCTTCGTGGGAAGCAACATAGCCCTGCAGAAATATCGTCTTTTATACTGGCAAATATAAAGAAAACAGCGGAGGAATTTCTCGGAGAAACAGTATCTGATGCAGTAATTACCGTGCCTGCCTATTTTAATGACAGCCAGCGCCAGGCAACCAAGGACGCAGGAAGAGTTGCAGGTCTGAATGTTTTAAGGATTATAAATGAACCGACCGCTGCATCACTTGCTTATGGTATGGATAAAAAAAAGGAAGAAAAAATTGGCGTTTTTGATCTTGGCGGCGGTACATTTGATATATCCATACTTGAAATTGGAGAAGGTGTCTTTGAAGTAAAGTCTACAAATGGTGATACCCATCTTGGTGGAGAAGATTTCGACCTTCGACTTATTGATTATATAGCAGATGAATTCAAAAAAGACCAGGGTATTGATATAAGAAATGACAAAATGGCTCTGCAGCGTCTGAAAGAAGCTGCGGAAAAAGCTAAGATGGAACTATCCACATCAATGGAAACAGATGTAAATCTTCCATTCATAACCGCCGATGCCAGCGGGCCAAAGCACCTTAACATAAAAATAACAAGAGCCAAACTTGAAGCGCTTGTAAGTAATTTGCTCAACAAACTGGATAAACCATGCCAGGTTGCACTTAAAGATGCAGGCCTCTCTCCAAAAGATATTGATGAGATTATACTTGTTGGCGGCATGACTCGTATGCCGGCTGTTCAGGAAAGAGTTAAAAGACTATTTGCTAAAGAACCTAACAAAGGCGTTAACCCTGACGAAGTTGTTGCGGTGGGGGCAGCCATTCAAGGAGGCGTGCTTAAAGGAGATGTTAAGGACGTTCTCCTCCTTGATGTTACGCCCCTTTCTCTTGGAATTGAGACACTGGGCGGCGTTATGACAAGGCTAATCGAAAAAAACACAACAATTCCTACTAAAAAAAGCCAGATTTTCTCAACTGCTGCAGACAGCCAGCCTGCAGTTTCTATTCATGTCATGCAGGGAGAAAGGGAAATGGCGGCCGGCAACAAGACTCTGGGACGATTTGAACTCGTTGGGATTCCACCAGCACCAAGGGGTGTGCCTCAAATAGAAGTAACCTTCGACATTGATGCCAACGGTATTGTAAATGTATCTGCAAAGGATCAGGCTACAGGCAAGGAGCAATCAATCCAGATTACTACATCTTCCGGTTTGTCAAAGGAAGAAATAAACAACCTTGTCAAAGATGCGGAACTTCATGCAGAGGAAGACAAAAAGAAAAGATCTTTGGTAGATGCCCGCAATACTGCAGACACTTTGATCTATTCAACTGAAAAATCCTTAAAAGACCTTGGAGACAAGGTTGACAGTACTACTAAGACTAAGGTTGAGGATGCAATAAGCCAGCTTAAAAAAGCAATGGAAGGGGATGATGAAGCGGAGATTAAGCGATTGAGCGATGAATTAACCCAGTCTTCACATAAACTGGCTGAAGCCATGTATCAGCAGGCATCTCAGGCAGGAGAACAGCAAACTGGTGCCGGCGCTGAAAGTACACAACACGCAGGGGCTTCTTCATCCACAGATGAAGACGTGGTAGATGCCGATTTTGAGGAAGTAAAAGACGAAAAAAAATAATGTGACGGTTTACAGTTTTATGTTTTGATCAACCGTAAACTGTAAAGGAACGTGGACGAATTAACTTCCCCAACTATGCATCACAGCTTCCGGCCGCCTTTGTTCGATCTCAAATCTCAAAAATATTGAAATAGGTAAGCTATTCCATCAACTTTTGTGATCTGAGATCAAACAAATTCGACCCAAATCTGTGCCCCTACTTGTGGAAGTTAATTCGTCCACGTTCCTAACCGTAAACCGTTAAAAAGCAATAAAAATAGTCGAATGGTTGATTACTCAACCATTTCCCCTCTCGACCAATCAACCAAGCTCCAAATTCCAATTCCAATGCCCGGGTCTTTTTTTCATCTTAACCTCTTTGGGCAAAGGTTCTATAATATGTACAAAAAAACTGTAACCAGCTTTTTTAAGCCTTTCCTTTTTATTGACCAGATCCAACTCCCAATTTGGATATACCCAAAAGTCTGATTCGTATTTTTTTACCCAGGCATGTTCTCCCTTTGGGCTACTGAATAAATGGTCTGTTTTAACATGTTCCGACAAAAAGCGTGAGATGCTAAGAGGCCAATTGCCGGATATTACAATACCCAAAGGAAGAGGACTGTGATCCGGTAATTGCAAATAATCTTTTCGGCCTAACTCAGGGCTTATAATAACTCCGGCAAAGCCCAAATTTGCCAGAGAATCTATGGCCAGCGTATTTGTTATATTGCAAAATGGCCCTGCCCATAGATTTAAATTTTTCTGTTCCTTAAAAAAGGCCATCTGCCAGGGAATATTCAGGACAAAATTACGGCCGCCTTGTTTTAATATAAATTCGATTGTCTTTTTATATTTTTCCTCATGTTCAGGCCATATAACCGGCAGAAGCCACCACCAAATACTAGACGCAAAGCCGCTATGAAGCTTTCTCTGAAATTCATCATGCAGCCAGATTCCAGACTGATCATAAGATTTTGTCTTGTTCATTTTTCTGAATACATGAATTTCAAATACCCTCTGCTTTTTGTTATATCTCTTTGAAAGTCCGGCATTAAACGTCGAGGAATCAACTCTAACCTCTTGCGGTTTGGACAGCTTATTCTCAACTTTGGCCATCATCTCTCCAAGAACCTTTTCCCGTCTGTCTATCAGGAAAACAGGGGCTTCTGACGAAACATTTTTTCCTGAAACCGGTTTAAGATAAAAGCGTCCCCTTTTAGGCACGTATTTACCGACCCTGTTTACACTATGCCAATGATCATCTTCATATCCTATGCGCAGAACATCGCCGGGCAAAAGTTCCTCTATAGGAATAAAATAAGGTTTGTTTTTATGGCCCTTCATTTTTCCTATATAAAGGCCTGAAGCGGTTTGACCATTTACATTTACAGGATTATAAGGCCGTTGTGACAAAAAATTAAAATGTGTGCTTCCCCTGCCAAGAGCCCTTGATATCAATTGAATAGCTGTTTTCTTCATCTGCGGATCGCTTCCATGATCTCTTAACATTTGATAGGCCTTGACTGTGTAATAAACATAATGTGGACCTTTTTTGCGACCTTCAATCTTCCAAACCTTCACTTCAGGGACTGGCAACAAAATCTTGACAAGCACATCAAGGCTTAAGTCCTGACACGAAAAAAATCTTTTTATGGTGTTTCCCTGAGTATAAAACCTGCGGCATGGCTGAACACATCTGCCCCTGAGCCCGCTTTTGCCGCCCATATAACTGCTCCAGTAGCACCTGCCTGAAACCCCGTAACAAAGAGCCCCATTGACAAACACTTCAAGACCAAGGCCTCTTGGACAGGCCTTAGCCATAGCCTTGATTTCATCTATACTCAGCTCCCTTGGAACAACTACCAGGTTGACTCCGGGTTGTTCGCGGACAAGCTTCAAAGCCATTGGAAAGCTTATATTCGCAAGTGTAGAAAA
Source organism: Desulfobacteraceae bacterium (assembly GCA_014237365.1). Taxonomy (GTDB): domain Bacteria; phylum Desulfobacterota; class Desulfobacteria; order Desulfobacterales; family ETH-SRB1; genus B13-G4. Next base: position 25,939 of record JABZFQ010000286.1, read on the forward strand.
ATGGATTTCTCCAGTGAAACCTGTTTGCCTGATTAACTCTATAAGTGACAGATCCTGTATTATAAGGGCATCAGGTTTAGTAAGCCTATTCAACTGTTCGAGAAGCCTTCCCGCTGTATTAAGATCATCCTGCTTTAAAAGGGAGTTGAATGCTACATAAACTTTCGTTCCCATATCATGGGCAAGCTGAATAAGAGGGATCATCTCTTCAATAGAAAAGTTTTTTGCCTCCATTCTAGCGGATAATATTTTAAGACCGCAATATATAGCATCTGCACCTGCTGCAAGAGCGGCTAAAAATGAGGCTTTATTCCCGGCCGGAGCTAAAATATTGGGGACAGGTTTTGTTTCTTTTTCTGTCATTTAACCTAAATTGGGTTGGATAAAGAAGTGTTTTATGAAAATTTATTGTTTAGGGTTCGGTAGAAACGTGGACGAATTAACTTCCACAAGTAGGCGCATAGATTTGGGTCAGATTTGTTCGATCTCAGATCACAAAAGTTGATAGAATAGCTTACCTATTTCAATATTTTTGTGATCTGAGATCGGGCAAAGGTGGCCGGAAGCTGTGATGCCTAATTGGGGAAGTTATTTCGTCCACGTTTCTTAGGTTTAGAAAGAATTTCGTACTTGACAATACCTTTATGAATTCCACATAACCAACCGCTAAGACCAAATTTGGCTTTGATAAGATACCATGAATTAATAGAGGTATTGTTGGGAGCTTCCCTGATTATTTGGAATTCTGAACCTTCAGCAAGCTTGCCAATAATTTTACTGTTTATAGAATGGCTTTTTCGGACATTCATTTTTGAGACCAGAATATACCATTTATCTTTTTTTTCTGGAAGCGATAATGTTTTGATATTGGATGGTTTCTCGTCAGGATAAAGTTTTGTTAAAAAAATGCCCGCAATTTCATTAGAGCTTGAAAGTATGTTTTCATAAGCTGATAAAGCTGCCTCTCTATTTTTGTTATTTAAATAAATAATGCCTGCCTGATAGTAATGATCAGCAGCCAAAATATGTTTTTCTGTTTCTTTATATGCTTGTCCAAGGTCGCAGTGAATAACCGGATAGTCTGGTTCGATTTCCAAAGCCTTTTTAAGTATCGGAATTGCTTGATTAAACATCTTTTTCTCTATGTAAACCATTCCTAACATATGATATGAGGGTGCGAATTTAGAATCCAAAGCAATAGATTTTTTAAATTCCTCAATTGCATTATCATACATCCCGTTTTTATACAAAGAGAATCCAAGGTCATGATGCATACGTATATCATTGGGATTTATAGCAATGCCCTTTTTGTAGGCTTTGATTGCTTCATCCCACATCTCTTTAATATTATAAATATAACCTAAATTACTATAACTTGACACATTATCAGGATAAAGAGCGATAGTTTTATTAAAACAGTAGATGGCATTTTCATAATTTTTTTCTTCAACACTTTTAATTCCCTTTTTGAACCATTCCTCTGCGCTTTCCTCAGCCCATACCAAATTGGTTAGAAAGAACAGTGCAATCAAAATAATTAGACTATGTGTTCTCAATTTTTCCTCATTTGTGTTATGTCTTTTTCGAGTATTAAAATTTGGCATCCTTCACGACAAGTCAAAAGTAGTTTACACTTTGTTGATCTTGTGTTTTGGCAGTGAAATTTGAAAATAGAAATTGGAAAAATACAAAGATGTAGATGCGTTACCTAATTTCCAGTTTCGATATCGGCATTCAATTCGATAATACACGCTTTTTCGAAAAAAGTGTAAACTGGTAAATTAAGGATGCCTAAAATTTTAATGTTTATTTATCATCACTTATATTAAGTTGCAAGATAATATACAGGAAAACAGCAATTAATACCTCAAACGCATTTTGTTTCCGACAGGCAGGTAAGGAACGAGGACGAAATAATGAAAAACTTTATTAAACTAAAAGTTTCCCAAATGACTTAATGTCTTGTAATTGTGTAAATTAACACGCAGAAGGCGTACCACCAATATTCACTTTTCAATAGTCAATTTTCAATCTTAAGCTTAACCAATTAAAATTATAGCACAATGATTCATTTGGGAAACTTTTATTAAACTTCATAATTCGACATTCGTTATTTGCATTTTACTAAAATCCCTGAACCGTAAACTGTGAACCGTGAGCCGTAAACCATTAGGAACGTGGACGAAACAACTTCCACAACTATGCATCACAGCTTCAGGCCGCCTTTGTTCGATCTCAGATCACAAAAATATTGAAATAGCTCGCTATTCCATCAACTTTTGTGATCTGAGATCAAACAAATTCGACCCAAATCTGTGCGCCTACTTGCGGAAGTTATTTCGTCCACGTTCCTTACCAATATATTTATATTTCGTTCCGCTATGCTGGTTTTTGCTGACCTTTCAAATTCAAAATCTCCATGCTGAAAACCTGTGTAGTGTGGCAAATCTTATTGGCAATCAGGATGCTATTTTTGTCGCGGATCACCAGGGCAGAATTATGGTTTCCAAAAATGCCGACAAAAAGCTCATTCCTGCTTCAACTCTAAAAATCCTTACCTCTTTAGTAGCAATGCACTATCTGGGTAAGGATTACAGATTTACTACTGAATTCTACCTGGATAACGATTCAAATCTTAAAATAAAAGGATATGGAGATCCGCTGCTGACATCTGAAATTTTGGAGGAAATATCCAAAGCACTTGGCTCAAGGCTTGATGCAGAGCATAAAAAGATTAAAGATATTATTTTAGATGATTCATATTTCAAGCAACCCATTATAATTCCTGGAATCAGCCCATCATCACAGCCCTATGATGCACCAAATGGGGCGCTTTGCGCCAACTTCAATACTGTTTACTTCAAGTGCCTTGAAAACGGCAAATATGTCAGCGCAGAAGAACAAACGCCCCTGCTGCCGTTCGCATTAAGAAAAGTTAAAAAATCAAAACTAACCATGGGAAGAATAGTGTTCTCCCATAAAAAAAGTGAAAACACACTTTACTTCGGTCATCTCTTTAAATACTTCCTTGAAAAACAAGGCATTAAATCTAATGGCAGTATAAGACTTGGAAGAGTTAATAAAGAAAATGACAGACTGGTATTTAAGTATGTATCCGGTTTTTCAATAAAGAAAATCATATCAAAACTTCTAGAGCACTCAAATAATTTCATAGCTAATCAACTACTCATTTCCTCTGGTACAAAACTTTACGGCCCGCCCGGCACCCTTGATAAAGGTGTTCTTGCAGCATTAAATTACACAAAAAACGTACTTAACATTGACAACCTCTCCATTATTGAGGGCTCAGGGATATCAAGACAAAACAGGATCTCTACAAATAGCCTGCATAAAATTCTTAAAAAATTCGAGCCTTACCATGAGCTGATGCACAAATCGAGCAGAGAGTTTTATAAAACAGGAACTCTTGACGGCATCAGTACAAGGGCTGGATATATAAGAAACGAAAAAGGTGGATTGTATCGTTTTGTTGTGCTGATAAATACACATGGAAAATCAGCGGAACTTATAATGAATAGGCTCTTGAAGGTATTAAAATAGCTGTAACAAAGATCTCAACCGCTTGCAATGTGAGCATATGCACTGTGGTTGTGGATGGACTCAAAATTTTCAGCACTTACGGAAAACCAGGTTACATTATCGTCTTCTTTAAGTTTTATGGCTATATCCCTTACAATATCTTCAACAAACTTAGGATTATTGAACCCGTACTCTGTTATATACTTTTCGTCAACCCGCTTTAGGACAGAATATACTTCGCTTGATCCGGACTTCTCAACAAGTTTGATCATATCTTCTATCCATATAAATTTTTTGAATCTGATGCTAAGCCTGACTTCACCGCGCTGATTGTGAGCTCCGGCCTCACTTATTTCCTTTGAGCAAGGACACACAGAAGAAACAGGAACAATCACTTCAGACACAAAATCAATCTTACCATCAGGTCCACTTGATCCCGTAAGCTTGCAGGTATAGTCCATAAGACCCGGTGATCTGCTAACCGGAGCCTTTTTTTCAATGAAATAAGGAAAAGTTACTTCAATGTGAGAAGAAGCAGCATTTAAATGTTTTTTCATCTGCTCAAGAGCATCTGATATTTTTTTTAAAGAAACTTCCGGACACAAAAGGTTGAGAATTTCCACAAAACGGCTCATATGTGTGCCCTTGCATTCGTGGGGCAAATCAACATACATATTTATCGTAGCAACTGTATTCTGGCAACCGTTTCTCCGATCAAGAACAGTTATGGGATATCGAAGATTCTTTATTCCTACTTTGTCTATTGTTATGTTGCGGTAATCTCTCTGATTCTGGGTATCTTTCATGCTTCAAGCATGTACTTCTTTTATATGGCTCATTGTACATAGCTTTGCCAGCAGCTCTGTTTCAATTAGGGTATATAGATTTTCATACAATTAATTTCACTGCGTTAGGAACATGGACGAATTAACTTCCCCAAGTAGGCGCACAGATTTGGGTCGAATTTGTTTGATCTCAGATCACAAAAGTTGATGGAATAGCTTACCTATTTCAATGTTTTTGGGATTTGAGATCGAACAAAGGCGGCCTGAAGCTGTGATGCATAGTTGTGGAAGTTGTTTCGTCCACGTTCCTTATCAGTCAAAATCCTCGACGACGTACAAATCAGCATGACTTACTCGAATTTTTCCTTCTATCCTTATGAAATTAATTATCTTAAAATCTATAGCTGTATCTGGGCAAAACAAGATGCTTTCTTAACTATTTTCTTTATTTTCTTTTTCCTTTAAAATTATTTTACCTGCCGCAATTTCTCTCAGAGAAACAACGATATCTTCATTTTTCGCTGAACTTACTAAGTATTCAGATCCATCACGGACCTGTTTTACTCGTTTAGCAACCATGTTGCATAGCAAGAAACGATTTGATACGCGTTTCATGCAGTCCTCAATTGTAATACGTGCCAAAATAAAACCTCCATTATAAACTAAGGAACGTGGACGAAATAACTTCCCCAACTATGCATCACAGATTCTGGCCGCCTTTGTCCAGTCTCAAATCCCAAAAATATTGAAATAGGTAAGCTATTCCATCAACTTTTGTGATCTGAGATCAAACAAATTCGACCCAAATCTGTGCGCCTGCTTGCGGAAGTTAATTCGTCCACGTTCCTAACTACTCGACTAAAGTTGCAAAAATTCAGATACGCTACAATATATCCACCAATTCATAATATCTTTTTCCACCTGGAGCCTGCAATATAATTTCTTCGCCCGGCTTCTTCCCTATAATTGATTTTCCGAGCGGCGAAGTAATAGATATTCTGCCTTTTTCTATATCAGACTCATTTGGTCCTACAAGCTGATATTCAAATGTTTCAGCCGTGTCAATATTTTCAAGAACAACCGTGCTGGCAAATACAGCACGATCCTTTGGGAGCATGCCGGGATCAATTATATCCGCATTGGCCAGCCTGTACCCTATTTCCATCAATCGACCGTCAATGAATGCCTGTCTGTCTTTGGCTGCTTCAAATTCCGCATTTTCACTAAGATCTCCATGGGCACGGGCATCTTCAATTGCTTTTATGTTCATGGGCCGATCAATCTTTTTTATCTTTTCTATTTCTTTCTTCAGGGCTTCATAGCCCTCTCTTGTTATAGGTACTCTATCCAAATCTAAACTCCTCAAAAACTTACGTAACAGTTCGCAGTTCACATTTCGGTTTACAATTTTTTCAATAAACCATGCAACGACTGAAGGAACGTGGACGAAATAACTTCCCCAACTATGCATCACAGCTTCAGGCCGCCTTTGTCCGATCTCAAATCCCAAAAATATTGAAATAGGTAAGCTATTCCATCAACTTTTGTGATCTCTTATAAATATTTGTCTGCCAAAATTTCTGCTATCTGAACCGTATTGGTTGCAGCACCTTTTCTGATATTGTCGGCAACTATCCATATATTAATGCCGTTTGGAATTGATTCATCATTGCGTATGCGTCCAACCAGCGTTAGATCCTGGCCTGCCGCATCAATAGCAAGAGGGTAGCTATTATTTACAGGATCATCCACAACTTTAATACCCGGCTCATTTTCAAGAAGAAATTTTACTTCATCCGCTGAAATATGTTCTTTTGTCTCAATATTGACTGACTCGGAATGGCTATAAAATACAGGGACTCGGACAGTTGTAGCTGTCACTCCTATTAAATCATCTTCGAAAATTTTCCTTGTTTCGTTAACCATCTTCATCTCTTCTTTAGTATAACCGTTTTCCAAAAATACATCTATATGTGGTAAACAATTAAAAGCAATTCTGTGCGGATAAACATTAATTTCATAATCCAAAAAATTAATCATTGACCGGGTCTGATCAAAAAGCTCATCTATTGCCTTCTTTCCTGTTCCAGACACGGCCTGATATGTAGAAACAACAATTCTCTTTATTCCGCACTTTCTATAAATAGGATTAATAGCGACAACCATCTGAATTGTAGAGCAGTTCGGATTCGCTATTATTCCCTTGTTTGTATAATCCGCAACTGCATGAGGATTTACTTCCGGAACAACGAGCGGTATATCAGGATCCATACGCCATGCACTTGAATTGTCAACAACTACACAGCCATCCTTTGCAGCAATAGGAGCAAATTTGCTACTTGTGTCCCCACCTGCTGAAAAAAGCGCAATATCAACGCCTTTAAAAGAACTCTCTGTCAATTCCTCAACATCAATCAAATCTCCCCTGAAACGAAGCTTGCGACCTGCTGAACGGTGAGAGGCTAAAAATCTAACGGAACTTAAGGAAATATTACTTTCCTCAAGGCAGATTATCATCTGATTGCCTACGGCACCTGTTGCGCCTGCTATGGCAATATTAAATTTTTTACCGGACATAAAATTTGTCTCCGTTTTTTTATCAGTCTTGGTTCTAACTTCGGCCAATAACAACTCTGCTTGATATACTCAATTGTTGATTGAAGGTATTCTATTAATTTTATAACAAAAAAACAGAGCGAAGCGATTAAACAAATCATCAGTCATTAATCATCTTTATATAATTTACAACCAGATCTCCGACCTCTTTTGTAGTATATCCCATCCTGCCGGCAGCTACGTCTTTTAAATCATCACGCAACACTTTTATAACGCTCTCTTCGACTATAGAGGCTGCCTCAAGCTCACCGATTGCGACAAGCATAATATTAGCCGCCATTATGGCTGCTATTGGATTTATTACCTGCTTTCCAGTATACTTAGGAGCAGAGCCTCCAATAGGTTCGAACATTGAAACGCCATCGGGATTTATATTTCCTCCGGCGGCTATACCCATTCCTCCCTGTATAATTGCCGCCAGGTCGGTGATTATGTCTCCGAACATGTTATCCGTCACAATAACATCGAACCATTCCGGATTTTTAACCATCCACATACATACTGCATCAACATGTGCATAATCCTTTTCTATATCAGGATACTCTTCTCCAATCTCGTTAAAAACTCTTTCCCAAAGATCAAAAGCAAAAGTAAGTACGTTGGTCTTTCCGCAAAGGGTCAGTCTTTTGGCTTTATTGCGTTTCCTGCAATATTCAAACGCGTATCTGATACATCTTTCGACACCTTTACGTGTATTTATTGACTCCTGCACCGCAACTTCATCTGCAGTTCCCCGCTTTAAGCAACCGCCTGCACCGGCATAAAGTCCCTCAGTATTTTCACGAACAACCACGAAATCAATATCCTCAGGGCCTTTGTCTTTCAAAGGAGTTTTTACTCCTTCATATAACTTGACGGGTCTTAAGTTAATATACTGATCAAAATGAAATCTGAGTTTTAAAAGAATACCTTTTTCAAGAATTCCAGGTTTAACATCCGGATGACCTATGGCACCTAAATATATTGCATCAAAGTTTGCCAGTGACTCAAGTACGCTATCCGGCAAAATTTCTCCGGTTGCCTTGTAATGATCACCGCCTAAATTATAATTGGTAAATTTCAGTCTAAAACCGCATTTGTCTGCCACGGTCTCCATAACCTTGATTCCTTCTGCTACGACTTCCGGCCCTGTACCATCTCCTGGAATTACAGCTATTTTATATTCTTTTGACATCACAACTCCTGTATAAATAAATACGGAACATTGAAATTAGAAAATAGAAATTGGAAATTTGGCCTTCATGCTTTTCTACTGTTCTTCCAAATTTCCAATTTCTATTTTCTAATTTCAAGCCGTAAACCGTTACGTTATAGAGAATTCGAAATCTGTTTATCAATTTTGTGGATTTCAGCTTTTTCCTGCTTTGAATGTCTCATAAGCCTTATAGTCTTGAAGGGACCTGAAATTAGATATACAACTCCTAAAAGGAACAGGGCAATGGATGGCTGTGCTGCTATAAAAATCAAAATCAGTATAATTGCAACAAGAACATTGAAATTCATCTTTCTAAACAGCTCAGGTTGTTTAAAACAATCGTATTTTATGGTGCTGACCATTAAAAAAGAAAGAATATAAAGCATTATAAGGGGTAATCTACAGTTAGAAGTACCTGCTATGCCGAATTTATTATAGAACAAAACAGCGGTAGCAGCCATACCGGCAGCAGCCGGTATCGGAAGGCCTGTAAAGTAATCGCTGTGCACTGTATCAACACGTGAATTGAAACGTGCCAGGCGAAGAGCCCCGCAAATCATAAATAAAAATGCAGCCAGCCAACCAATCCTTCCCATGGGTTTAAGAGCCCATAAATACATCATCACCCCTGGAGCAAGTCCAAAGGATACGAGATCCGCAAGAGAATCGTATTCAACACCAAATTTGCTGGTGGTATTAGTAGCCCTGGCGATTTTGCCATCAAGCATATCAAATACCACGGCGATAATAATAGCTATAGCCGATGTAACATATTTACCCTCTATTGAAGCAATAATGGCATAGAATCCGCAGAAAATATTTAAAGATGTAAATATGTTAGGCAGAATGTATATTCCGCGCCTCGGCTTGTCTTTATTAGTTCTTTTCTTTCTTTTCATGTCTTAAATATCCCAAAATAGATGTGCCGGCTTTAACCTTATCCCCAACTGTAACATTAAGTTCCGCATCATCGGGCAGATAAATATCAAGTCTTGATCCAAAACATATCATACCCAAGCGTTCACCGCGGGCTACCCTGTCCCCCTTCTGCAACTTGCATATAATACGCCTTGCGATAAGCCCTGCAATCTGAACAACACATATTTCCCGGCCGTCTCCTGTCTTAATAAAAATCGCATTATGTTCATTATCCCTTGAGGCCTTATCCAGGTTTGCGGAAAAAAATTTTCCAGGATAATAACTTACTTTTTCAACTTCCCCTTCATGCGGGATACGATTTACATGCACATTAAAAACCGACATAAAAACGCTTATCTTCTGACACCTGCCTTCAAAAAAAGGACTGCTGTCCTCTTGCCCGGCTATAATAACTTTTCCATCAGCCGGTGATACAATAGCATCGTAATTTTTCGGTATAACCCGGTCAGGATCCCTGAAAAAATAGCAAATGGAAAAAGTAACCGCAAGACCTGTCAGCGCGGGAACAGTCAGCCCCAAAAGGGCAAAAATACCTGTAGTAAAGGCCGAAGCAAATATCAAAGGATATCCAGCTTTTGCTACAGGAAATGCGACTTGACTCGGAGGATCAGACCAGAAGTATTTATTCATTTGATATATACCTTTCTTAAGTTTATATCAATATCAATTAATAATGTCAATGATTACAAAATGAGGATTTTCGTATATAATTAGGTGTAAATAAGCTGTTATCATCTGTATCATTTGTATCAAATTTAGCCATACTTATATTAGCCACAGTAGAAGCCCTGATTGTGTTTTGATAGAGTGGTGCGAAATGTGCCAAATCACCTATCTGATCTTTAATTTTATTTTGATAAATTTTAGCGCCGTCACCAACAAACAAACATGGCTCATTTATATCACAAACAGCCTGTACAGGACTAATCGCCTGTTCCCTAAGTTCCTTTTTCAAATGTCCGTTTTCAAACCTGTATCGTGAAAAATACACCTCTTCTTTACGAGCATCTAATAACGGGCTAACGAGATATGAAGAAAAGCAGCACTGCATGGCAAGAGAATCAAGGCTTGAAACACCCACAACAGGTTTGCCGGATGCCATAGCAAAACCCTTTATCGAACTAATACCTATTCGCAGACCGGTAAAGCTCCCTGGCCCTCTTGTTACCGCAAATCCATCTATTTCAAATACAGTTAACCCTGACAAATGCAATACTGTATCTATCATCTCCATTAAATGTTTTGAATGGGTTTGTTCGATAAATAGAGTAGTCTCGGCTATAATTGATTCTTTCTCAACAATGGCAACGCTACAACTTTTTGTAGCTGTATCTACAGCGAGTATTCTCATAATTTATCGCATAAAGCACGGTCGATGCTGCAATGAAGTTTTGTTAAATTCTCTTTTACTGCAACAAAGCGCTTGAACATGTATACAGATCGATATGTGGTCTTTCCCACTTTCTCACTTTCTCACTTTCTCACTTTCTCACTTTCTCACTTTCTTTGCCCCACTGCCCTTAAGCTTAAAGCCCTCAATTACAACTGGCAGTACCTCATCCATATGTTTTACAGGAATGAATTTGATTTTACGCTTTACATTTGAGGGAAGTTCTACAATATCCTTTTTATTCTTTTCAGGAATTAGTACAGTACAAATTCCAGCTCTCAAAGCACCCAAAGCTTTTTCTTTCAAGCCTCCTATCGGAAGGACTCTTCCTCTAAGCGTAATTTCTCCAGTCATAGCAATATCCTTGCTGACCGGCTTATTGGTCAGAACAGAAATGAGGGCGGTAGCCATAACAATTCCTGCAGAAGGACCATCTTTTGGTATCGCACCGGCCGGGACATGTATGTGCACATCAAAATTCTCAAGAAAATTTTCTTTTAATCCAAAAGAAGAAAGATTTGCTCTGGCGTAACTTACAGCAGCGCGGGCAGATTCCTGCATTACCTCCCCGAGCTGCCCGGTAATAATCAAGTCACCCTTGCCTTGCATTAAAGATGCCTCCACATACAGGACCTCTCCACCGGCATGAGTCCATGCAAGCCCGATAGATACTCCAACCTGACTCTCCTGCTGATCCATCTCAGGATAATATTTGTGTACACCTAGATACTTATGCAAATTTGTCCTTGTAATATTAAAAGGACCTTTTTCTTTTTCAGCTATCTTACGTGCCACCTTGCGACATATTGCCCCAAGCTCACGTTCAAGATTCCTCAAACCTGCCTCAGATGTGTATTCATTTATAATCTGGAGCAATGCATTCGGACTGATGGAAATATTCTTTGGCTTTAAGCCGTTTTCCTTAATCTGACGCGGCAGAAGATGCATCTCAGTAATAACCTTCTTTTCCTCCTCAGTGTATCCTGAAAGATTAATAACTTCCATTCTGTCAAGAAGTGCTGAAGGGATTGTATCTGTTAAATTGGCGGTAAGTATAAACATTACCTTGGAAAGATCAAAAGGTAAGTTCAGGTAGTGATCACTGAATTCAAAGTTTTGCTCCGGATCAAGAGCTTCTAATAAAGCAGAAGAAGGATCGCCTCGAAAATCAGAGCCCACTTTGTCAATCTCATCCATCATAAAAACAGGGTTGTTTGAGCCGCATTGCTTCAAACTCTGTAGTATACGACCAGGCATTGACCCTATATATGTGCGGCGATGGCCTCTAATTTCTGCTTCATCTCGAATTCCACCGAGAGAAATACGGACGAATTTACGCTTCATCGCATTGGCAATAGCTCTCCCCAAAGAAGTCTTCCCCACGCCGGGAGGCCCGACAAAACATAGAATAGGACCTTTCATTTTTGGGTTTAGCCTGCGAACACTCAAATATTCAAGTATCCGATCTTTCACCTTGTACAGAGCGTAGTGATTCTTGTCCAATATTTTTTTCGCATTCAATATATCAATCACATCTTTGGTTTTTTTATCCCATGGCAGATCAACCAGCCAGTCCAGATAACTCCGTACAACTGAAGCTTCAGCAGAATCAGGATGCATCTGTTCCAGGCGCTTTAACTGCTTTGCAGCCTCTTTCCCAGCCCCCTTGGGCATTCTGGAACTCTTGATCCTTTTCTTGTAATCATCTATCTCTTCAGCTTTTTCATCATGCTCGCCCAGTTCCTTGTGGATAGCCCTAACCTGCTCTCTTAAAAAATAATCGCGCTGGCTCTTAGAAATTTCATCCTTGACATCAGATTGAATCCTTGCCTGTATCTCAGAAAGTTCAACTTCACGTGAAAGCAGGTCATTAACTTGTTTAAGACGTTCCACAGGATCTACCAGTTCAAGCAGAACCTGTGACTCCTCAATTTTCAGTCTAAGATTAGATGATACAAGATCTGCCAGCTTGCCTGGATCATCTATGCTTTCCAGAATGGTACCAACATCGCCGCTTAATTCTCCTCGAAAAGCCAAAATCTTCTCTGAATTCTCTCGTACATTCCTCATCAGAGCTTCAATCTCCATATTGACCGCTTCCGTCGTATTTTCTTTAATAAGTTCAGTCTTTACGCGATAATAAGCTTTGTTCCTGAGATATGTCACAATTTTTGCCTTGGCTACACCTTGCACAAGGGCTTTTACACTGCCGTCAGGCAGTTTCAACATCCGCAGAATCCGACCAACTGTTCCAATCGTGTAAATTTCATCCTTTTTAGGATCCTCAACACTCGAATTCTTTTGCGTAACCAACAATAAATAGCCGTCTTTTATTACGGCTGCTTCCACCGCTCGCACTGATTTCTCACGACCGACGAAAAGAGGAATAAGCATCCCTGTAAAAATCACAACATCCCGTATAGGCATTAAAGGAAGAATCCCGGGTATTTTTATATCCCTTTCATCTTCTTCAATAATACTTATCAAATCATCTTTGTCTGTTTCACCCATTGTTTCACCTGTTTGACCTTAGTTTCGCTTCGCTCACAATTGATCGAGTAGTTGATTGGTCGAGTCGTTCAAGGACCCTTATAAGTCGACGACTCAACCATTTTCCCACTCAACTCAGGTTTAACGATATCTGTAAATTATGTTTAAAATGTGTTAATCTAACAATATATAACATTATTTTTCTTTGACAATATCAACCTTGATTTTTTATAAAACAAACCTAAGGAACGTGGACGAAATAACTTCCCCAACTATGCATCACAGCTTCAGGCCGCCTTTGTTTGATCTCAGATCACAAAATTATTGAAATAGCTCGCTATTCCTTCAACTTTTGTGATCTGAGATCAAACAAATTCGACCCAAATCTGTGCGCCTACTTGGGGAAGTTATTTCGTCCACGTTCCTAACAAATTTTACATGACAAAAGACTATGTTTCAGGGTAATATCTCAAAAACAAACAAAGAGGGCTGAATATGTTAATCTACCTAATTGAAATATTAATTTTTATATTTGGAATTTGTATAGGAAGTTTTATGAATGTATGCATATACAGGTTGCCCGCATCAAAATCAATTATAAATCCGGCCCGTTCTATATGCCCGAACTGCGGAAATATTATAAGATCTTATGACAATATTCCTGTTTTAAGTTATCTGTGGCTTAAAGGAAAATGCCGCCATTGTAATTCTCCTATAGTCTTTCGTTACCTTTTGGTTGAATTGACAGGAGGTTTTTTTGCACTTTGTATATATTTCAAGTTTGGAATTACAATTGAAGCATTTGTGTACTATGCCTTAATTTCATCACTGCTTGTGATTACCTTCATTGATATTGATCATCAGATAATACCGGACGTCATTACACTTCCAAGTATACCGATCTTCTTTTTTGCATCATTTACCCTTGCAGCAATCACCTGCAAAGACTCTTTGCTGGGAATACTGGCCGGCGGCGGAAGCCTTTTATTAATTGCAGTAACATACAACCTTCTTACTAAAAAAGAAGGCATGGGAGGTGGAGACATCAAGCTTCTGGCAATGATAGGAGCTGCCTTAGGATGGAAAGGCGTTCTCTTTACAATATTTATTGGTTCCGCCATCGGAACTCTGGTGGGAATAGTTTTAATGTTGCGCACACGCAAAGGTTTAAAACTCGCTATTCCCTTCGGCCCGTTTCTGTCAATGGGCGCAATTATCTATATCTTCTTTGGTTCCAGTATTATAAACTGGTATCTCAAATGAACTACCCTGCGGCAAGCTTCGATGAATGTGCGATATGCGTAATTTCTTCCGCATGTTCCTTTTCCAGCTCATCAAGTATTTTTTCACCAGCAAATCTGCCGTACAAATTATCAACAGGCATTTTTCTTATGGGGGTAAGAACTATATTATTTTTATTGAGGCGAACACGAAAAAAAGTTCCAGGCTCAATTTTCAGCTTGGCCCTTACCTCCTTTGGCACGACCAACTGGCCTTTAGAGGATATTTTTGTTACTAATATATCTTACCTCCCATTAGGTTTTACCTAATATAACGTAGGACAGATTTTATATCAACAGCATTTGAAACAGAAATGGAAGTTCATCGGAAAGCAGGTTTTTCAAGAACAACGATGTAAAGAATTGTGACTACTCACGTAGTCAGGCTGAAGCTGTTTAGACTGAAGGCTGAAGGGGTCAGAAGAGCACGATTGCCGTACTTTAGCGGAAACATCTGATTCTTGCTCCAAACATGGCTTCAAAATGCGCTTTTTCCTAACAGTCTTCAGCCTTCAGCCTATCCACCTGAGTAGTTACATAATATTTTTCTTGTCGATCTTTTTTATTTTTGGTATTTAAGCGGTCAACCGTATAATTACTTGTTCACGAGTGGGCAGAACTGAAAAGATTGGGGTCAAACCTTAGATTGGGGTCAAACCTTGATTATTATAATAAAGGGCTTGGGACTTGCCTTGACTTCCATAATTGGAAATTGTAGGCTCACCTTTAAGACGTGTAGCTGAGGGTTTTTCTCCCTCAGCC
>JABZFQ010000305.1 GCA_014237365.1 Desulfobacteraceae bacterium
GGTGATATGGCTAAGGAGAAGTTTGAGCGGACCAAGCCGCATGTCAATGTAGGGACTATTGGTCATATAGATCATGGTAAGACTACTCTTACGGCGGCGATAACGAAGCATATGGGATTGAAGGGCATGGCTGATTATGTGCCTTTTGATGAGATAGACAAGGCGCCGGAGGAGAAGGAGCGTGGTATAACAATAGCAACAGCGCATGTTGAGTATGAGACAGTGTCTCGTCATTATGCACATGTAGATTGTCCAGGCCATGCGGATTACATAAAGAACATGATTACCGGTGCTGCGCAGATGGATGGAGCCATATTGGTGGTAGGAGCGGATGATGGTCCGATGCCTCAGACTCGAGAGCATATATTATTGGCTCGTCAGGTAGGTGTTCCTCAGATAGTAGTATTTTTGAACAAATGTGATATGGTGGATGATGAGGAGCTTATAGAATTAGTTGAATTAGAGCTTAGGGAGTTATTGGACAAGTATGAGTTTCCCGGGGATGACGCCCCTATAATTCGTGGTAGTGCTTTAAAAGCGCTTGAGAGTGACGATCCTGACAGCGACGAGGCCAAGTGCATATTTGAGCTAATGGATGCGATAGACAGTTTTATTCCTGAGCCCAAGCGAGATGTAGACAAGCCTTTTTTGATGCCTATAGAGGATGTATTCAGCATATCCGGTCGCGGTACAGTGGTAACCGGCAGGGTTGAACGAGGAATAATTCATGTAGGGAATGAGGTTGAGATAGTAGGTATCCGGCCGACGATGAAGACAGTTTGTACAGGCGTAGAGATGTTCAGGAAGCTGCTTGATGAGGGTCGTGCCGGAGACAATGTAGGGCTTTTGATACGAGGTACGAAGCGAGAGGAAGTTGAGCGAGGTCAAGTAGTAGCTATTCCCGGGACGATAACACCGCATACGAAGTTTAAGGCCGAGGTATACATATTAAGTAAGGAAGAGGGTGGACGACACACTCCGTTTTTTGATGGATATCGGCCGCAGTTTTATTTTAGGACGACGGATGTTACAGGAGTTTTGAGTTTACCAGAGGGAATAGAGATGGTAATGCCTGGTGACAATGTAACGATTTCGGCGGAGCTGATAACTCCGATAGCAATGGAGAAAGAGCTCAGGTTTGCAATAAGGGAAGGCGGTCGTACTGTGGGTGCTGGAGTGGTAAGCGAAATAATTGAATATCGCCCTAATCAGGGCGATCACAAGGATTGCCCGCTACGAAAAAACAATATATTTACAGCCTCAAATTACGCCCTTAGGGCGTTAATTTAATAAAACCTAAATTGTTCAACTCAGGTAAATGGAAAAAATGGAACAATGATTAAAAATACCAAAATAAGGATCAGGCTTAAAGCATATGATCATAAGCTTCTTGATCAGTCAGCAATTGATATTGTTGATACGGCCAATAAAACAGGCGCAAGGGTAGTGGGCCCGATACCACTTCCGACAAGGATCAATAAATACTGCGTGTTACGATCCCCCCACATAGATAAGAAATCGAGAGAACAGTTTGAAATTAGAACACATAAACGGCTTTTAGATATTTTGGAGCCAACTCAGCAGACCGTTGATGCTTTGATGAAACTGGATCTTTCACCAGGAGTTGATGTAGAAATTAAACTATAATCGCATACGGTTTACAGTTATCGGTTCACGGTTGTCGGTTTACAATTTTTTAATAAATTTTGCAAAAACTACAGCATTTTAGCTGTGAACGGTTACGAATTGCGTGACGACTGATTGCTTTTATATTTTTCTCAACCGTAAACCGTGAGCGGCTACTTAATAAAGGAATAAGTAAAAAGCATGTGTAAGGGATTGCTTGGCAAAAAATTGGGAATGGCAGGTGTTTTTCTACCAGATGGTAAATATATACCGGTTACGGTGATACATGCTAGCTCATGCGTAATAACCCAGATAAAGACTATTGTTGTTGATGGATATAATGCGCTTCAACTGGGCTTTGGTGAAAAGAAGAGATCTCGAATTAATAAACCGATGCAGGGGCATTTAAAGAAAAGTGGTGAAGGTTGTTTTGAATTCCTGCGGGAATTTTCTGTGGATGATCCAAGTGAATACACACTTGGACATACGGTAGGACTTGATTTATTTGAGATCGGTGAACTTGTTGATGTTTCCGGAATAACTAAAGGGCGTGGTTTCTCAGGGGTTATAAAGAGGCATGGATTCCATGGTGGAGGAAAGACACATGGCAGTCATAGCCATAGAGTGCCGGGGTCTATTGGTTGCAGCGCATGGCCTGCTAAAGTTATTAAAGGGAAGAAAATGCCCGGTCATTATGGGAATGAAAGAAATACCGTTAAAAATCTGGAGATAATAGACATAAGGCCTGAGGAAAATCTGATATTGATAAAAGGTGCGGTACCGGGTTCTAAATCAGGACTAATTGAAATTAGAAAAAAGAAATTACCAAAATAGTATAGGGATCCTTCACGACAAGTCAAAAGTAGTTTACACTTTGTTGATCTTGTATTTTGGCAGTGAAATTTGAAAATAGAAATTGGAAATTGGAAAAATACAAAGATGCGTTACCTAATTTCAAATTTCCAGTTTCGACATTGGCATTTAACCCGAGAATACACGTTTTTACGAAAAAAGTGTAAACTGGTGAATGAAGGATGCCTAAAAATTTTATGTATCTGCATCCTGAATGAGGAGATTATGGCTGTCATAGAGGTTCAAAATATTAATGGAGAGAAAGTTTCACAGATTGATCTGCCGGACAATATATTCAATGTGCCGGTAAAGCTAGTTGTTTTGCATGAAGTTACAACGATGCAGATGGCCTGCCGGCGTTCAGGGACAGCATCTGTTAAGCATCGTAGCGATGTAAAGGGCAGTGGAAGAAAACTATTTCGGCAAAAAGGGACCGGTCGTGCACGGCGCGGCGATATAAAAGCTCCGTTGCTCAGAGGAGGCGGGGTTGTTTTTGGTCCGGATCCAAAGTCTTATTCTTACAATGTGCCCAAAAAGGTAAAACGCCTGGCGCTTAAAATGGCATTGAGCAGTAAGTTCCAGGGGAATTGTCTATTTGTTATTGACAGGATTGAGCTTGAGCGGATTAAGACAAAGGAATTTTTGAAAGTATTTGAAGCGTTAAACATAAAGAATGCGTTGATAATAACTGATAAAAAAAATGAAAACCTGGAACTTTCATCTAGAAACGTACCTGGCGTAAAAATTTTGAGAAGTGAGGGATTGAATGTATATGACATTCTCAAATATGAAAATTTGGTCATTCTCTCGTCAGCCATAATGGCCATTGAAGGGAGGTTGCTCAAATGATTTATTATAATATTATAAAGGGCCCTCTGATTACTGAGAAGACAACTATTCAAAAAGAAACTTCAAATCAGGTTTCATTTAAGGTCTCTCGCAAGGCTAATCGTGTTGAAATTAAAAGGGCCATAGAGAATATATTCAATGTTAAGGTGTCTGTTGTGCGTACAATGCATGTGAAGGGTAAGACCAAACAGAGAGGTCGCATTATTGGAAAGCGCAAGGACTGGAAGAAAGCAGTTGTGACATTAATACCCGGTGAACGTATTGATTTTTTTGAGGGGGTATAGAACAAGCGAGGCTTTATAATGGCGGTAAAGAAGGTAAAACCTACATCTCCAGGAAGACGTGCTCAAATATATTCAACGTTTGATGAAATTAGCAGCACAAAACCTGAGAAGAAATTGCTTAAGATAATTAAGAAAACAGGCGGGCGTAATTTAAACGGACGTATTACGTGCAGACACCGCGGTGGTGGGCATAAACGGAAATACAGGATTGTCGACTTCAAAAGGGATAAAATAGGGATTCCCGCTAAGGTGTCATCAATTGAGTATGATCCTAATCGTAGTGCTAGAATAGCTCTGCTAAACTATAGAGATGGCGAAAAAAAATACATATTAGCACCGGTGGATCTTGTGGTTGGCGATATTGTAGTTTCAGGGCCTAAGGCAGATATAAAGCCTGGAAACACACTTCCTTTAAAAAATATACCGCTTGGTACACATATTCACAATATAGAGCTGCGTTTGGGGAAAGGCGGTCAAATTGTTAGAAGTGCCGGCACATTCGCACAGTTAATGGCAAAGGAGGATAGGTATGCTCTCATAAAGCTTCCATCCGGCGAAGTTCGCATGGTGCTCATTAATTGCAAGGCAACCATAGGCAGGCTTGGTAATGTCGTTCATGAGAATATTTCTTTGGGAAAAGCGGGCCGTAAGCGTTGGCTTGGCAGACGGCCAAGCGTGCGGGGTGTTGCGATGAATCCGGTTGACCATCCTATGGGCGGAGGTGAAGGAAAATCTTCAGGAGGAAGGCATCCTTGTTCACCATGGGGAATACCTGCTAAGGGTTATAAAACACGCAAGAAAGGGAAAAGTGATCGCTATATAGTAAAAAAGCGTACAAAGAAATAAGGTTACGGTTAACAGTTTACGGTTCACGGTTTATAGTTTTTTCACTGAACTATGCAGCGACTGAAGCATTTTAACCGTAAATCGTAAACCGTTAACCGTAATAATAACAGGAGAAATTATGCCACGTTCGTTAAAAAAAGGTCCATATATTGATTCAAAATTATTAAACAAAATCCTGAAAGCTCAAGAGGCACGTAGTAGCAGGGTTATTAAAACGTGGTCCAGACGTTCGACAATTATTCCTGAAATGGTTGGCATTACGATGGCAGTCCACAATGGAAGAAAATTTGTTCCAGTTTTTGTATCAGAAAATATGGTAGGCCACAAGTTGGGTGAATTTTCTCCAACACGGACTTTTTATGGACACTCCGGGGACAAAAAAACAAAATTAAAAAAATAGAAGTAAAGTTATAAGATTAAGGAAATATTTAATAATGGAGATCAAAGCTGTAGGAAGGTATGTACGCATTTCCTCTCAGAAAGTTCGTAAAATTATAGGTGCTGTCAAGGGTAAGCCGGTTGAAATGGGTCTTGATACACTTAAATTTATGCCCCATAAAGCAGCGGCAATCGTGGAAAAAATTGTTCGTAGCGCTGTAGCAAATGCTGATCAGAATCCTGAGATAGATGTAGATTCACTGGTTATTCGTAATGTAATTGCAGATCAGGGTCCAACACTGAAGCGTTTCAAAGCAAGAGCTCGCGGTAGAGGTACAAAGATATTGAAAAGGTCTTCACATATCACGGTAGTTTTGGCTGAAAAATCGTTTTAAAAAGGAGGTAATGGCTTGGGCCAGAAAGTAAATCCTATAGGATTGAGATTAGGAATTGTTAAAACCTGGGAATCAAGGTGGTATGCCGGAAAAAATTATTCCGATTATATTTTTGAAGATTATAATATAAGAAAATTTATAAAAAAGAAACTATACCATGCTGGCATATCCGGGATTGAAATTGAAAGATCGTCCAAGCGTGTTAAACTCCGAATTTTTACATCCAGGCCAGGTATTGTTATTGGAAAAAAAGGATCTGAGATATCTCATCTTAGGAAAGAGTTAGAGAAGTTCATTCCTCATGAAGTCCTGATAGATATTCAGGAGGTAAGAAAACCTGAGATTGATGCGCAGCTTGTTGCTGAAAATATTGCTCTTCAGATTGTGAGAAGAGTTGCATTTAGACGTGCTATGAAACGTGGTGTTTCATCGGCTATGAGGTTTGGTGCAAAAGGCGTGAAGATTATATGCTCGGGACGTTTAGGTGGAGCTGAAATGGCCAGGACAGAATGGTATAAAGAAGGCAGGGTCCCATTGCATACTTTAAGGGCAGATATAGATTATGGATTTATTGAGGCAAATACTACATACGGGATTGTTGGTGTAAAAGTATTTATTTTTAAAGGCGAGATTTTGGATAAGAATGCCATAAGTACTGGTTAATAGGAGAAATAAGGACATGCTGAGTCCCAAAAAGGTAAAATTTAGAAAGCAGCAAAGAGGTAGAATGAAAGGTACATCCAGCCGAGGCTGCAATTTGAGTTTCGGAGAATTTGGATTGCAGGCAACGGAATGCGGCGCAATAACATCTAAACAGATTGAGGCTGCCCGTATAGCCATGACTCGGCATGTAAAAAGAGGCGGTAAGCTGTGGATAAGGATATTTCCTGATAAGCCTTTTACAAAGAAACCTGCTGAGGTTAGAATGGGTAAAGGAAAAGGTGCACCTGAAGGATGGTGTGTAATT
>JABZFQ010000251.1 GCA_014237365.1 Desulfobacteraceae bacterium
AAAAAATAGCAAAAGGAGATTTTTCTCCGATTCCGCCAATGTGTAAATACCGTGGTGAATTTACAACAGTGGAGCTGGCTATCAACCAAATGATTCAAGAGCTTCAATTGCGTGAAGTTGCGATGATTGAATCGCACAAGCTCAGAGCAATAGGAACTTTAACAGCCGGTGTTGCTCACGAATTGAATAATCCTTTAAACAATATAATGCTCACAGCACATGCCATGCTTGAGGACCATAAGGCTTTATCTGAAGATGAGTTGCTTGAAATGATAAACGATGTCATTAACGAAGCAGACAGGTCGCGGAAGATAATTCGCAATCTGCTGGATTTTGCAAGAGAAGGCGAATCTGTCTCCGGCCCCCTTGACCTGGCGGCGTTAGTTAACGAAACGATTAAATTAGCTCAGAATCAGATTAAAGTAACAGGAACAAAAATAGAAACTCAAATTCAGACCCACTTACCCCAGATTCGCGGGGACAAACAGCAATTGAAGCAGGTCTTTTTGAATCTGATTCTTAATGCCTTAGATGCTGTCGGAAAACAGGGAACTATTAAAATAAGCCTTGAACAAGCAGACAACCCCGGATTTCTGGCAGTTAAGGTAGAAGATAATGGATCTGGAATACCCGACTATATTTTGCCCAATATATTTGATCCGTTTTTTACCACAAAAGGACCGGGAAAAGGCACCGGACTTGGCCTTTCTGTTTCTCATGGAATAGTTAATATACATGGTGGGCAGATCAGTATAGAATCTGAAGAAGGAAAATATTCCAGATTTACTGTCATTCTTCCTTCTTTAAATGTTCCTGCGGATTTTAAAAAACCATAATTATTTGGGTATTGGGTATTGAAGGATGTTAAGGAAGGAAATTTGTCTTTGAAAAGAGACGATAAAAACATATTGATACATATTGCGATTATTGACGACGAACCTTTGGTCCTGCGAAATTTGCAGAGAAAAATTGGTAAAAGTGGCTATCGGGTTGAAACGTTTACAGATCCTCTTAAAGCGCTCAATCGGATGGAAATTGAGCCTTTTGACATTAGTTTTACCGATTTGCACATGCCGAAAATGGACGGCATGAAGGTTTTAAAGAAGATCAAGGAAAATTATCCTAAAACAGAAGTTATAATTATTACAGGCTATGCATCCATAGAAAATGCTGTTGAAGCAGTTAAACAAGGTGCTTTTTATTACATTGAAAAGCCCTTTACCCCTGAACAGGTTATGCTGATATTAAACCGTGCAGTTGATAAGGTGCGTTTAGTCAACGAAAATAAACGTCTGAAAGAGGATCTTTTAAAAAAAAATAATGTGCGAAAAATTATTGGCATCAGTTCTCCTGTTCGTGAGTTGATTAAAATTATTCACAAAGTCTCCAGGGTGAACTGTAATGTTCTTATTCAGGGAGAAAGCGGGACGGGCAAGGAACTGACTGCGATGGCCATACATTTTGGCAGCCCCAGAAAAGACAAACCGTATATCAGTTTTAATTGTGGCAGTTTTACAGAGGAGTTGATATCCAATGAACTTTTTGGCCATGAAAAAGGAGCTTTTACAGGCGCAGAAAACATTAAAATAGGTTTGCTTGAAGCCGCACAAAGAGGAACGGTTTTTCTTGATGAAATAGGGGAAATGCCCCTTTCCATGCAGGTAAAGCTTCTCAGGGTAATTCAGGAAAAGAAACTGCTGAGAGTGGGAGGATCTGATCCTGTTGATCTGGATATCAGGGTGATATCTGCTTCAAATAAAGAACTGGAAAACGAGATCAAGGCCGGACGATTTAGAGAAGATCTTTATTTCCCTCTCAAAGTAGTCAAAATACGCGTTCTTTCACTTAGAGCCTATTTCAGTAGGCCATGTACACATGGTTCGTGCCCTTCCAACAGGCCTTTTGGCTCGCGTTTAGTCGCCTACTGAAATAGGCTCTTAGAGAAAGGAAAGAGGACATATTTATTTTAATAAAGCATTTTATAGATAAATATAATATGCTGTACAATAAAAGAATCAAGGGGTTTTCAAAACAGGCTAAAAAAGTCTTGATGAAATATTCTTTTCCTGGAAATATTAGAGAACTTGAGCACATAGTATCCAGCGCTGTTGCTTTAGGAGAAGGGGCATGGATTGATGAAAACGAACTTTCGGAGGATCTTGACTGCCTGGTAGTTGAGACTGTTGAGAACAAAAATTTGCTTCCTCTTTATGAAGAAGAGAAAGCTCATATAATCAGGGTGCTTGAGGCTACTAATTATAATAAGGTAAGGGCGGCAAAAATTCTTGATATTCCAAGAACGACTCTATGGAGAAAGATAAAGAAATATGATATTATATACCTCGAAAGGCCTTAACTTGCGATCTTTCGCTGGGCATAAACATCAATAGCTGTGTTGCTCAGGCTTGAAATAGCTCTTGCTATTGGGCACCTTCTCGCCTTGCTCTTGATGCTTTGGGCGAATCCTTATTGCTCACCGAAAAAAACGCAATTTATAACCTTCCGAGGTATAGAATCTTTAGGATAACCCCATAAGCGCTATTTTAAGCTGCGAGATAGTATTTGTTCTGGTGATTTTATGAAAAATATTCTAGTTACAGGTGGTTGCGGTTTTATTGGGTCGAATTTTATTCATTATTTGCTTGAACAATCTGATTTTACCAGTCGGATAATAAACGTTGATAAATTGACATATGCTGGAAATCTTGAAAACCTGACAGGAATTGCTGAAAGATTTTCTAAACAGTATGATTTTATTAAGGCAGACATATGTGATCGTGAAGCCATGTCTGAAATTTTTAATAATTATAAAATTGATGCTGTTTGCCATTTTGCTGCTGAATCGCATGTTGACAGATCTATTGCCGAGCCGGATTCTTTTATAACAACAAACATTTTCGGCACATTTAATCTGCTTGAACTTTCCAGAGATAGAGTTGTTCTGTTTCATCACATTAGTACTGACGAAGTCTATGGTTCTCTTGGAGAGGATGATTTTTTTACCGAGGATACCCCTTACAGGCCTAATAGCCCATATTCAGCTTCAAAGGCGTCTTCTGATCACCTTGTAAGGGCTTATAATAAAACATACTCTTTGCCGGTAACGATTTCCAATTGCTCAAACAATTATGGTCCATATCAGTTTCCCGAAAAACTAATTCCTCTTATTATACTAAATTCCCTTGAAGGAAAACCACTTCCGGTTTATGGCAATGGCAGGAATGTAAGAGACTGGTTGTATGTAAAGGATCATTGCAGGGCTGTCTGGTTAATAATGAAAAATGGAAAATGTGGAGAAACATACAATATAGGCGGCAACTGTGAAATGCGCAATATAGATCTTGTCAGGATGATATGTGATATTATAGATGAGATGGAGCCTATTCATAATGGCAGAGCGCGGAGAGATTTGATAACATTTGTAGAGGATCGTCCAGGACATGATCTAAGATATGCCATTGATTTTAGCAAACTGCAAAGGGATTTGGGCTGGCATCCTGATGAATCGTTTGAATTAGGAATAAGAAAAACCATTAAATGGTATATCAATAATAAAGGTTGGGTAGATAGAGTTAAAAGCGGAGAATATATGTCTTGGATAGAGAAACATTATAGATAAAAGGTTGGCAGATTGGGTATACTCGTCTGAAGTTGGTAGAGGTCGGTCATTCGGATTATGCTCCTTATGCCGAGATAATAAACCTGTAATTTTAAGGTGTTAGGATGACGGGTTATCTTAAAATCCTGCTGTTTATTCTCCTCCTGTTATATATCATCAGTCCCTTCGACTTGCTTCCGGATTTCATCCCCATTGCGGGCTGGCTTGACGACACTTTCCTTTTGGGAGTTTTTGTCTATTACCTCAGGCGGGGAAGGCTACCAGGCTTTTTCCCCTGGATAGGAAAGTTCTCAAAGGCTGATCAAAATGATAATAGATGGTCTGATCTGACCGGCGGTTTCGAAAAAGAAAAAGCTGACTCAGGATCTGAATCTAAAGCTCAAACTGATCTCAAAGACCCTTATGAAATTCTTGGAGTAAAGCCCGGAGCCAGCCCTGAGAAAATTCAGGCTGCCTATCGTCGAGCTGCTCAAACTTATCACCCGGATAAGGTCTCTCATCTCGGCCAGGAATTCCAAGAGCTGGCTCAAAAAAAGTTCATTGAGATTCAAGAAGCTTATGAAAAACTTCTGGGCAAGAGCGGTTGATGATTCCTGTCCAAAACTAAATTAGGAACGGGGACGAAATAACTTCCCCAAGTAGGCGCATAGATTTGGGTCAAATTTGTTCGATCTCAAATCACAAAAGTTGATGGAATAGCTTACCTATTTCAATATTTTTGTGATCTGAGATCAAACAAAGGCGGCCTGAAGCTGTGATGCATAGTTGGGGAAGTTATTTCGTCCACGTTCCTAAGTAACTTTGGCTTATCAATTAGCACGCCGAAGGCGTACCACCAATATTCACTTTTCAATCTAACACATTAAAATTATAGTATAATAATTCATTTGGAAAACTTTTAATATTGATTACAATATCATCTGGCAAACAGTTAAAGAAAACCTTCCACCTTTAATTGAACAATTGCAATCAATTTTCAATGTTCCGTGAACGTTTACGATAATATGGACAAAATATAAGAGGATATTCTTATATGAAACTAAAAAAACTGGAAATTACAGGATTTAAATCATTTTCTGAAAAATCCAGCATTGAATTTCCTCTTGGCATTTCCGCAGTTGTGGGGCCCAACGGTTGCGGCAAAAGCAATATTGTTGACTCGCTGAGATGGGTTATGGGGGAACAAAGTGTTAAGCAGCTTCGCGGCAAGGCGATGGAAGATGTCATATTTTCCGGCTCTAACGGGAAACCACCGCTTAACATGGCCGAGGTGTGCTTAACGCTTTTAAATGACAACGGTACTGCTCCGGAAGAATTAAAGGACTTTACTGAAATAATGTTAACCAGGCGGATCTATCGTTCTGGTGAAAGTGGATATTTCATCAACAAACAACCATGCAGGTTAAAGGATATACATAACATTTTCCTGGGAAGTGGTCTTGGAACAAAATCATATTCAATAATTCAGCAGGGAAATATTGGAGCTATTACTGAGGCAGGGCCTGAAGAAAGAAGGTTTTTTATTGAGGAGGCCGCAGGAATTACCAGATATAAAAACCGAAA
>JABZFQ010000061.1 GCA_014237365.1 Desulfobacteraceae bacterium
AAATAATAAAAAATATTGGCACAAAAATTGAAATTCATTTTTCGTGCCAATTAGTGATTTTTTTAAAAATAGATAATTTGATCTAAAAACTGTTGGGAAAACGGTGAAACTTCAGTTACCAATAGGCATCCTCCATATAAACCTATATCCTATCTGAGAGTCAGTTTTTTCGCAGTTGTATCGTGCCAATTGAAAGCATAAACGCCATTCACCATCATTTCCAGAACAAACTTCTTCAAGTATTGCCATATTTACATTTCTTCTTTTGCAGAACGTACCGCTCACCTGCCGCAGACGCTATCCGAAAAACTATCAAAAAAGTGATGAACTGTCGTAAAACAACAATTACTCTAAAGCGGCACGGCTTCTGCGGTCAAGTGCGCAGATGGTTAGGCGATGCGCTGCTCAACGGCTTTCCTAAGGAAAAGTTATAATGCAATGGACGTCCCGAACCCCCCAATGGCATTCGTTTAAGGCATTTTGGGTATAAAATTCTCTACATATTGTGCATACCTTCATTGTACTATACAACATGCAGCCTTTAAAATGCCATTTTTTGCTTAAGCGAATGCCATTGCCCGAACCCCCACCCTATTTTATATTTAAACCGATTTCAGAAGTTCCAATAGGTGTTCTATTCCAGTTGCCAGGGTTATTATTTTGTGCGACATTTCCTACGATTGTACAATAAAATGCTTCAGTCCATTTGAATCCATAGTCATCGTTTGAATAGGCATTATTATTACTGACAACTGATCTACTCGCGTCTAATAGAAAACCGGCACCAGTATTATTAAAAGCTATATTTGCGGTAAATGTTGCATCAATCAAGCCATCATTAAAATTAAAACCAATTCCTCCGCAGTTTTCGGTATGGTTGTTCGAAATTACAGCCTGCCAGGAGTTCCAACCGAAAAATCCGTCTGTCCCTGCGTTACATACAGAATTATTGGTGCAAATGATTCTTGATCCGGATAAATGGAAGCCCTTGCCACCCGGAAAATGAGCGGTATTATTGGAAACAATGATCGGCCCATACCCCTCGTTTGTGCCGGCTGATATTTCGTAAGCTGTACCGCCGCAACGAGAAACATTGTTTCCCTGACAAGTTGCGCCGGCTGACGGTCCATTGGACAAGAGAATACCTGTATCAAACTTTTCAATATAATTGCCCGTTATGGATGAGCCTTCATCGGCCATTATACCAAAGCTTTGGGTTACGGAATTTGTAATTTTATTATCTGAAATAGAGCAAAAATTGCTTCCAGTAATCGCACCACTGGCTATGCTGCCTGAACAATGAATTTCATTAGCTGTCATAGTCGAGTAAGAGTTTATTACAGATGCTCCGCCATCAATGTAATTTCCACTTATAATGCTATAACTACCTACGTTTATTGGAAATCTAGTGGAAACGACAATACGACTATTAGTAATTTTCGTATGTGCCCCAGAAAGGATACCTCCCCCGGCCCCAGCAGGCTCTATCCACAGAGAGTCAAAAACGTTATATTCACCATCGAAACATACCGCATCTGACCAACCTATTGCGCTCGTTATTTTTAAATTCTTTATCACAATATAACTTCCGCCTTTGATTCGGCTGGATCCGGTAATAATCGTATGCTGCCAACTTGCCCCGTATAGCGATGTACTGTCCGGTAGTTGCAGTTCGGAAGTCAGTTCATAGGTGCCGTTTTTTATGAAAATGGTTTTTTCTCCGCTTTGAATAGCCTCTTGAATCGTCAAAAAATCGGCGCTTCCATCTGCAGCAACAACAGCATCGAAAAGAGAAGGTCCTTGAGGCCCCTGTTCACCCTGAAATCCCTGAGGCCCCTGTTCACCCTGAAATCCCTGAGGCCCCTGTTCACCCTGAAATCCCTGAGGCCCCTGTTCACCCTGAAATCCCTGAGGCCCCTGTTCACCCTGAAATCCTTGAGGCCCTGTATCGCCTTTGTCGCCTTTCGGGCCTTGAGGACCTTGTGGTCCAACTCCAGGTTCCCCAACCCATGTGCCATTATCATCTATTACAAGCCCATAGCTTGTGATCGTTACACTTTTTGGATTTATGTCCTTATCATAAACATCATCTGCAATAGATGATTCTACAGAAAATAGCGCCCATGCTTCATTCTTTATCCGTTCTCTTTCCCCTTTCACAACCCCATCCAGTTCGATTTCAATCCACAATTCCATATCCTTCGTAAGGCTGTCAGTATTTGTAAAGTCTACTTTAAACCTAACCATATCCTCAGCAATCGTAGTAAATTTCCAAAAATCATGGTCAGCCGACCATTCACCAGCCAAAAATGTCTGAGAAGTTAACGGGGTAAGTGCTGTTGCTGAATCATAAATTTTAAAGGTAACATTGTTTGGCACTGCAAGGATTTCACACATGGGAATATCCTTTTCTAATCTAATACTAAAACCAGCATAAACTACCGAAGCAAGCAAACTCAATGATATAATTAAAGAAATGACCACTAATAAAGAATTTTTAATTTTCATTGTTTTTCCCCTTTATAAGATTTTCATATTAAAATACCCTCTGCCAATCATTAGCCCGACTTCCGCATTTTAAAAAAAACATACCAATATTCAATGGGTTATGGCTACAGTCACTACAGACATCCTTCAAGTTTTGTTCAGATTAAATTTTTCTTTATTGGTAAATTTTTTCTAAATTTGTGGCATGATTTTTGAAACCATTTGAAATTATAGGAAATAATTAATTTGGGGTTTCACCTAACAGGTGAAGGCAATTTTTGAATATTTTGTGCAATTTCAGAGTAAAGCAAAAATCATGCCACAAATTTAGATTTTTATAATCAATTTCTACATTCTCTGATTTTGAAAAATCGAATACAATATATCGTTGCAAATTCAGCATTGGACACACCATGTTGTACCAATTTTTTTGAAATGATGGTAAATCAACTGAGTCATCTATTGGCAGGTTGAGACTTGTTATGAGCTTCTCTACCAAGTTCAACGGATGTCTGCCGGAAGCGAAAGGACTTCTTCAATAACTCTGTCAGGCATAGCTATCATGATATAACTCCTTGACCGTATCATTGTAACACTTGCCAGTATATCGAGAGCAGAACGTATAAGTTCAGGGGCTGGTAGGGAAACAAGTATTTCGCAAAACCAATGGAAACACCCAAATACCGAAAATACTAAAGCCGCACGACCCTACCAGTCCAACTGAAACGACAGGTTGGCACTGCGTTTGAAAACCGCCGCGCTGTTTACGGTCAGGTTGACTCCATAGCTAGGCATTCTCTCATCTGTAATCCGATATTTGCTTTTTTGTCTAGTATCCCTGATCAAGTCATTCTGTTGTTAATAGATAATCCTTTGAGTCAAGAATATTGACGTCTCCAAGATCATCAAAGTGAAGGCCAGGATAGTGGCCACTACGGTGGCCATTTTCTAACCATTCTATAAATCTCTGATTAACGTCGTCGGATACGTCCACTAGCAGAATCTCGAATCTCCCACCGGGAGGCCAGCCTCCCTCATTTACGCCACCTATCCAGTGACCATCTCTTGGCGTTAACTCCGGTTCTTTAGGCCAATGTAACTCACCGATACGTTCTATAAGCCAAGGATGTCGATATTCACCTGTAATAGTGCCTTCTATCCGAAACCATCTCTCCACCCGACTGCCAGGATGTGGGGACGTAATGCCACCAGCTATTTCAGATTCCACCTCCTGCCTGGGCTCTGATTCTTGTCTTGCTTCTTGCACTTTCTCTGGCCCGCGTCTTGGCTCTGACACAGGTTCTGGTACTGTCTGTAACTTGTCCTTCTTATACTCAACCATTCCCCAAAATACGGAAACCCTTTCCCCAGGTTCCGCGTTTAAATGCGTGATATACCAAACCAACGCTCCCACCAGAATCAATAGCAGTAATATCCATATTCCAAAACGTTTTATTAATTCAGCAATTAATTCCCCCATAGAAAATTTTCCTCCACCTCCTGGTGCCAACGTAAAGCTGAGTGGCTGGGTAACTATAACCGAAAAACTATGATAAAGATAAAAACTACCGGTCAAATGTTGCCTTTCAAAAAGCGGCACGGCTTTGCCCAGTCCATCTCAAGCGCCTAGTTCGGCCCTTGGCCGTCTACAATTTATTGGTAAAAAAGTATGTCATATTGGTATCTTCTGTATGTTTTTAATTGAAAAACCATATTTACCAAGTGATATAAGTAGTTTTTTAAGACCACCCTTTCCAACATTACGCAGTCGCAACAAACTACGCTGATCGTACTCAAGAATTTCTTGAATATCAGTAAAGTTGCTTTCCCATAGAGCATTCAAAATTCTGATTGGAACTTCAGGCAGTGCCCATATCGAACTATGAAGGGTCACTTTTTCATTTATCGCCGCACCATCTATAAAAATCTGAGCATGTTTTCTGAGTTCAGTAACAGGTGCCCCTGGATCAAAAGGATTCCAACGTAACTTGTCATAAAGAGCACGATTTGACTTCAAACAGTATGTGTTGACAATTGTTTGACATTTCAGTTTTGAAATTCCATGCAAATGCGCACACTTTGAAAGAGTCATGCCTTTTAAAATGGATATAGCTACTTGCTTTTCCAACTGAGAAAAGACCCCTGCACTATATTCGTCTGATTTCATCTTTTAGTATAGCGTGTTTTCATTAAGGCCGAACAAAATAATAACCTGCAAGAAAAGCCATGTACACTCTATGCGAGCCACAAAACCAGCTTGGCTTTTCTTGTCATGGTTTATTTAATGGTTGTGTGCTGGGCACGGCACATGTTCTTAAAAGTGAGTCAAAGTTACCACGTAGTGGTGACTTTGGCAAGTCTTAGACCCAGCCAGATCAGGGCAATTGCATCAAAATTTGGCATAATTTTTGATTCTAAAGAAATCAATAGGTTACAAATCCCACTTCAAAAATAAGCACTGATAAGTAGCCTGTTGCATTTCGTAACTATTTGATTTTTAAAGGTCTAAAATTTTGATGCAATTGCCCTACCAGCCAGATGGAGGCGAAGAGTGTAGCGGTATTACAACGGGGTATCGGTGACGGTGCCTCGGAAGGCAGTAGCTCTGCTGAGGCAGGGTACCGCGAAAGTACGGGGTGACGAACAGAAATCGAGTCAGGCGTGCATGAG
>JABZFQ010000006.1 GCA_014237365.1 Desulfobacteraceae bacterium
CCTTTGCCAAATCTCAAATCCAGGCTCAAATCCCAAAAATATTGAAATAGGTAAGCTATTCCATCAACTTTTGTGATCTGAGATCGAACAAATTCGACCCAAATCTGTGCGCCTACTTGTGGAAGTTAATTCGTCCACGTTCCTTAGGCACTTATAATTTTTTATGTTTGTACAAATTTTGAAAGATCCCTTTTTTAATATTGACATTAATTAAATAATAAGATACTAAATATTGATAAAAAAAAGTGGAGCTATAGGCCGTAGGCCATATGAAAAATAATTAATTAAAGGAGGATTGTTAAATGCCACAAGTAGAATTTGGGGGAGTAACATTTACCGTAGATGAAGACGGATTTATTGATGATTTTAATAACTATTGTCCGGAGTGGTTACAGCATGTTAAAAAGGAAGAAGGTATTGATGAAATTAATGATGAGCACATGAAACTTGTTGTTGTGCTAAGGGAATACTATGAGAAAAACGGTATTGCACCAATGGTTCGTGTCCTTTCCAAAGTTACAGGCTTCAAACTGAAACATATTTATGAATTATTCCCGTCAGGACCTGGTAAGGGAGCCTGTAAGATGGCCGCTCTTCCAAAACCGACCGGATGCGTCTAATCAAAAAATGTGAAAGGTTTAAAATCTAATTATTCAAAAAAGGCTCTGCTTTTTAAGCAGAGCCTTTTTTTCTGGAGGCAAGATGATACTTCAAGTTAAAACCAGAGCCAAAACAGAACTAATTGATATTACTTCAGAAATACAGAATTTGGTTAGATCCTCCAGTATAGAAGAAGGCTTTTGCATGCTTTATGTGCCTCACACTACTGCGGCTGTTACGATTAATGAAAGTGCTGACCCCAGCGTTAAATCAGATATCTTAATAATTTTAAATAAAATCATCCCCTGGGAGGCCGGATATCGTCATCTTGAAGGAAATTCACCCGCCCATATAAAATCAACAATTGTTGGGGCATCTGAGTTGGTCGCAATAAAAAACGAAAAACTTGTGCTGGGTACGTGGCAAGGGATATTTTTCTGTGAATTTGACGGCCCGAGAAATAGAAAAATCAATGTGCATTTATTTAAAGGAAATAAAGAGGACTAAAACTCATGCCTTCAATGGATGATACAGATAGAACTATTATGAACCGCATACAGTCTGACTTTCCAATAACGTCACGCCCTTACCTTGCTATTGCCGATGATCTTGGGCTTTCTGAAAAAGAAATTATAAAACGACTTGCCAGGTTAAAAGAAAGTAAAATAATTCGTCGAATCGGCGGTAATTTTGTCCCTGAAAAATTAGGGTTCGTGAGTACACTTTGCGCTGCAAAAGTAGAAGAAAACAAAATTGACCGTTTTGCCTCTATAGTCAACCGATATCATGGAGTAACGCACAATTATCAACGTGATAGTGAATTTAACATCTGGTTTACCTTTATTGCGCCAAGCATGGAGGAGATAGAAAAAAACCTCGAAAATATATCTCAGGAAACCGGCATAAAAAAGATACTCAACCTGCCAGCAACAAAGGTATATAAAATAAAGGCTCACTTTGATCTTTAGGATTCGCCCAAAAATAAATTTACATTTTCAGGTATCGAGGCGCTCGCATGACAAGACGCGAGGAGGGCGAATAGCCGAGCCATTTAACCGACGAGCAACGCAGTCATGCGGGATGGATCGGCGCGCATCAAAATGTGAAGTTATTTTTGGGCGAGTCCTTAGGGCGTAATTTTCATGAAAGATATACGCATTGCAGCAATAATCTCAAATTCACATGTCAACAAAACCCGGCACAACCTTGATCAAATGGTCAGGTTGGTAGAGAAAGCTAAAAAAAAAGGCGCATCTATAATCTGTTGTCCTGAAATGAATATTACGGGTTATAGTACCAAGGAAGACATAATTGATGCGGCAGAACCAGTTCAAGGGCCGATAACAAGAGAAATAGTAAAACTGGCTGAATCCGAACATATTGTAATTCTGGCTGGAATTGCTGAAAAGGATAGCAAGGGCAGGATATTTGCAAGCCATTTGGTCATAAAACCTAATGAATCTCCGGGTGTTTACCGAAAGCTGCACATTTCCCCGCCTGAACGCACCATTTTCACACCAGGAAACAAAATTCCCTTATTTGAGTCGCATGGAGTTAAATTTGGCATCCAGCTTTGCTATGATGCCCACTTTCCAGAGCTTTCTACCTATATGGCAATAAACGGCGCTGATATTATTTTCATTCCACATGCATCACCGCGAGGAACGCCCGATGAAAAATTCAGATCATGGATGCGGCATCTTCCTGCAAGGGCCTATGATAATAGCCTTTTCATTATTGCATGCAACCAGACCGGTGATAATGAAAAAGGACTTAGTTTTCCTGGCGTTGCCATGATAATCGGTCCATCAGGGGAGGTTCTATCAAAAGACTTAAACGGAAAAGAAGGAATACTGGTTTATGATCTTAAAGTGGATGCGATTAACAGGGTAAGAAATCACAGAATGCGATTTTTCCTCCCAAACAGAAGGCCTGAACTTTATTTGGGAACGTGGACGCTTAACTTCCCCAAGTAGGCGCACAGATTTGGGTCGAATTTGCCCAAATCTCAAATATAGGCTCAGATCACAAAAGTTGATGGAATAGCGAGCTATTTCAATATGTTTGGGATTTGAGCCTGGATTTGAGATTTGGCAAAGGCGGCCTGAAGCTGGTGATGCATAGTTGTGGAAGTTATTTGAGTGTAACCAAAATAGAACAAATTTATCGCTTTCCGTCAATTGTTTGAATAAGCTTTAATAGGAGTAAAAGGGCATCTCTTATTGTTTTTACAACAAATAATTGCTTTTTATCTATCTTTTAATCCAGAGGATGCTGGGTTCATTAAAGTGGAATTGTTCTATTTTGGTTACACTCAAATTGTTTTTCGCCTTGACAAAATCCACAATGCAATAATTGATAAAAGGCGTGCTTTCCTGATTATAATGGATTTGGGGGAGGTACTCTATAACCTCCCAAAGAAGCTAATATCAAAAGGTTCTCCAGCCAGTTGTCATGATACCGAAAATGGTTAAGTCGTTCGGCTGGACTTTAAGCTCCGTTATGTTTTTTGATAGTGATTGGGTTTGAAGGTGCAAAATTTAGAATAAGCGCCCATGCTCTTATGTTAAGTTCTGCAGAAAAAAGAAAACCGTGAAAATATTGGGCGCTGAAAAGATGCATATCCATTCTTTGCATCAGGCGATCCAACATATTACTTGTTCTGTGAGAACCAGCATAATCATAGGCTATTGAAAAAAATACAATATTGTTTCGCAATTTTTCAATTTTTTTCGTTATAAAACAAGTGATTGAACTCTTTTTTGCCCACTCATAAAGTCTTCTTACACGTTGGGAAAAAGAAGCCATGTTTTCAGCCTCATAACAATTCCACAACCTGGTAACCACCTGATCATAAATAACCTTGAATTTCTTTTTTGAGCGATCTCGAATCTTGATATAACTATGCAGAAAACAAGCGATCAGAAAAACATAAGGAAAAAGTGTTTTCCATGCATTTTGGGGCTACCAACGTAAGGCGGGACAGCCTGTAAATTCAATCAGTTAGCAACAACTTGGATTTTGCTTGTTTGTGAAATTACCATAGGCCAAAATGGCGTAAAATGTCCCGTTTTAAGTTGGTAGCCTAAAAAGGCCATTTGCTTCCACAAATGGCCTTTTATGCTATAATTTTAAAACCGTTCACGGTTAACAGTTAACGGTTGATCAAAACATGTCAGCCAGAGGCTGACAAGAAGCCAAAGATTCAGTCCTGCCAGCGGCAGGCAAGTGTAAGAACTAAAGTTTATATTTCATGTGAGGTTACGGTGTTTTCTGACTTCATCGCTCTCTAACCGTGAACCGTGAACCGACAACTGTGAACGGTTACTTTAAAGCAATCTATTTGTTTTCTTCTTTTTTATCCTCATCACAAATGGATTTTGGATCTGCCAGCAGTTTCAAGGTTTCATAACGCTCCATATACTCCTTTTCAAGGCGGACGGTCAGTTTTTTAGACTCTTCCGGAAATGTTTTTTGCAGAGAAGCGTAACGCACTTCCCCTGACAGGAATTCCTGGAAGTTTCCATCAGGTTTTTTGGAATCAAGGATAAAGGGATTCTTACCCTGGGCCTTTAAAACAGGGTTGTAACGGTACAAAGGCCAGTAACCGGACCGTACTGCCAGTTTTTCCTCTTCCTGGCTTTTACCCATACCTTTTTTGATTCCATGATTGATGCATGGCGCATAACCCATTATCAAGGATGGCCCGTCATAGCTTTCAGCTTCGGTAAAAGCCTTTAACATCTGCTGTTTATTGGCACCCATAGCCACGCTGGCAACATATACATAGCCGTAAGTCATGGCCATGCGTCCCATATCTTTTTTGCATGTTTTTTTCCCTGAGGCTGTAAACTTGGCAACCGAGCCTGTTGGGGTGGCCTTTGAAGCCTGGCCTCCTGTATTTGAATAGACCTCTGTATCAAACACCATGATATTAATATCTTCTCCTGTAGCCATCACATGGTCAAGGCCGCCAAATGAGATGTCATATGCGGAGCCGTCTCCAAGAAAGATCCAGTATGACTTTTTTGTAAACAACAGGGACATATCAGCGATTTCAGACAAGACTGGATTATCTTTGTAATCCGGCAATAGGACTTTAAGCTGGTCACCAAATTTTTTGGATCCTTCGGCATCTTTCATATTGTCCAGCCAGCCCTGCAAGGCATCCTTTACTTTCTTTGGAATATTAGTATTGAGCGCTTCATGCATCAGGTCAGCCAGCTTTTTGCGTCGCTGCATTGTTGCCAGAAACATCCCATAAGTAAATTCTGCAGGATCTTCAAATAGAGAATTTCCCCAGGTAGGGCCAAAGCCGTCTTTATTAACACAGTAAGGAATAGCCGGAGCGCTGCCGCCCCAGATCGAAGTGCATCCGGTTGCGTTGCCAATGATCATTCGTTCTCCAAAGAGCTGTGTAAGGAGTTTTGCATATGGAGTCTCGCCGCATCCCGCGCAGGC
>JABZFQ010000165.1 GCA_014237365.1 Desulfobacteraceae bacterium
TGTGCAAAACGATTCGAACCTCCGGAAAATACGGCCCAATGTATTCGGCAATATCCCGTAGGGGCAGGCCCCTGTGCCTGCCCTGATAATATGCAACCACAGGGCGGAAGGGCAACCACCAGCCAATGCTGAAAGTAATCCATACTTCCAACCCCAGGTCAAAGTTATTAGCACTGGAAACAGCAATCCTGTTAAAATGGCTGCTGTATAGGGTGGGAAAGAGAAACTAAAATAAAAGTTTACGACAAAACCCAGCAACCCGAATATTATCGAAATTGCAACCTTGTATGCTGTAAAGTGAAAATTGAATACTGAAAATTGAATATTTGTGGAAATCGCTGCGCTCTATTAATTCATATAAAATTGACAGAATTCCTTCAATATTCAATCTTCAATATACAATCTTCAATTGTCCAGAGTCTCCCGCACCTTGCGCGCGAGACCTTTTGGTGTAAAGGGCTTTTCAAGGAAATTCAGCCCAGGCTCCAGGACACCGTGATGAACTATGGCGTTGTCCGTGTATCCTGACATATAAATCACTTTCATCTGAGGATAGAAAGGCTGCAGCCGATCTGCTACTTCCCTGCCGCTCATTTTCGGCATCACCACATCGGTTATCATCAGATCAATCTGACCATCGTACTCCTTGCAGACCTTTAAGGCATCTTCGCCATTTTCAGCCACAAGGAGTTTGTATCCATGCTGCCGGAGAGCTTTTTGCGCAAATTTTCGAAGATTGTCATCATCTTCCACAATCAAAACTGTCTCAGAACCGCCAGGATTGTCCACTGGGGTTTGTTTTTTTTCCTTTGGGTTCGCGTTCTTCACCTTAGGCAGATAGACCTTGAATGTTGTCCCTTTTCCGGGCTCGCTGTAGACCCAGATAAAGCCATTATTTTGTTTGATAATGCCGTATACAGTGGACAGACCCAATCCAGTGCCCTTGCCAACTTCCTTTGTGGTGAAGAAAGGCTCGAAGATATGTTCCCTGGTTTTTTTATCCATCCCGCTGCCGGTATCGCTTACAGCCAGCATCACATAATGGCCTGACTTTTTTCCTTCAATACCGTACTCTCGAAAATAATTCTCGTTCAGATCAGAGTTGGCTGTCCCAATGGTGAGATTGCCGCCCTTTGGCATGGCATCTTTGGCATTGATCGCAAGGTTCATGATCACCTGCTCAATCTGGCCGGGGTCTATTTCTACCCGCCATAATGCAGGGGCCGGAATTGTTAACAACTCAATATCCTCTCCAATAAGGCGGCCAAGCATCTTTTCCATATCTGTTAATAATTCATTAATATCCAGGATGTTAGGCTGGACAAGCTGCTTGCGGCTGAAGGCAAGAAGCTGGCGAGTCAAAGAGACTGCCTTGTCCCCGGCTTTCTTGATCTCTTCTATTTCCTTACGCAAGGATTCATCCTTGATGATATTCATCAATGCAAGGTGGGCATTACCGATAATGACGGTCAGCAGGTTGTTGAAGTCATGGGCAACGCCGCCGGCCAGAATGCCGATGGCTTCCATTTTCTGGGACTGGCGGAGTTGGATCTCGAGTTTCTTGTGCTCGGTGATGTCACGGACTGTTGCTTGTAAAACTTTTTTACCATATAATTTCATTCTGGTTAATAAAACTGTAGAATAAAATTCCTCTCCATTTACTCGTTTGTGTTTCCATTCAAAAAAATGACTGCCTTGTTCCATGGCAATTGAAATCATCTTTTGAGACTTTTCAACAGATAAGTCTCCATCCGGCTGATATCCCGGAGATAAAGCCGTTGGGGTTAGAGAAATAAATTCATCCTCATTCTGATATCCAAACATTTTTACAGTAGCAGGATTTCCACTCAAAAAACCTTTGTCCGGCTCAAGAATCATAATGGCATCTCTGGAAGAATTGTAAAGAGTTCTATATTTCTCCTCGCTTTCCCGCAGCGCCTCTTCTGCCTGCCTGCTTTTCCTGTATATTTTTATTTCCTCAAGCGCCCGTTTCACAACAGGACTCAAACGGGAGAGGTTGTCTTTCAAGACATAATCCGTGACGCCGGATTTCATACATTCCACAGCAACTTCCTCGCCTATTGTGCCTGAAACAACAATCAGCGGAATCTCAAGACGAAGTTGCCGGTATACCTCCAGGGCGGCAGGGCAGTCAAAAGAGGGGAGGGAATAGTCAGCCAGGATCAAGTCGGGTTTTTTGGCTAATGCCTTTCTAAAGGCTTCTTCCGTATCCACCCTGGTCCATTTCACGTTAAACCCTTTATGTTCGAGTTCCTTTACTGCTAATTCAGCGTCATCCGGATTATCTTCGAGAATTAATAAATGCAATGTCATCATTTCCACGATTCTTCTCCTGGTTAATACCTATAAAGTGAAAATTGAATATTTATTGTATCGCTTGTTAAGATGCGAATAGTGTAACGCCTGATACCCATTTCACTGACAAAATAGTGTAACGCTTTTTCCCCGCCTTACCCTGCCCCAAAAAATTATTAAATACCCCGCCTATCCTGCAAATATTGCCATAAACATGAAAAATAATGACTATTTTGACTTGACATTAAGCCTATATTTTTCTATAGATAATTAAAATTAAACCATATCAAATTGTCCCCAATTGGGGACAATTATCATAACACTACGAATGTAACTGTTTGAAATTCAAACAAATATTTATTTTATACCCTACGCATTCAGCTCTAAAAATCCTTCTTCAAAATTAGTAAAAAAATACTCAAATCCTGAAATTTTGCTAAAGCGTTACACTATTTTGTTACTCCTAAAAATCTTCGATAGTGTCTATCATATTGAAATTATGGGGTAATACTTATTTTTAAAAAGTGTGAGGAAAAAAAAAGCGTTACACTATTTGATTCTTATTAATCGCTTCGCTCCATCATTTTTAATTGTCATAGTGAAAATTGAATGTCACATTTCCTTAAATTCTCACTATTCAATTTTCACTTTTTCTGTCACTATTGAATGTCACAGTTCTTTAAAAATTCATGAGCAGGCTGCATGCTTGCCGGGCCCTTTGACTTTTTGCGTTTTAGTTTATAAACAATCTGGACTGGCGTTGCATATTTTAGAAAGCTGTAAAAACGAAATAATGATGAAGAAAATTTATCATCACTTACTTTTACTTCAATCAATTTT
Organism: Desulfobacteraceae bacterium; assembly: GCA_014237365.1. Taxonomy (GTDB): domain Bacteria; phylum Desulfobacterota; class Desulfobacteria; order Desulfobacterales; family ETH-SRB1; genus B13-G4. The sequence goes on from JABZFQ010000165.1 coordinate 3,157, forward strand.
GCCGGCCTGTTTTCAATGGTAATAAAAAAATCGACTTCATGTTTTTCTTTGTCCCGCAGGTAATAAAGCGCTGCCTTATTACCTGTTGTGTCTTCAATAAAGTGGAGTTCTCGTAAAAGAGCGCAGGCAACAATATTTTCCAGTTTTGCACCCAGGCTCCCTTCAACTGCGCCAGTATCATACAGATAATATTTCGATTCTTTTAAAATACTGCGAGCTATGTTTTTATGATAAGGTCGAACCGGAAAAATGACATACAGATTTTCCATAATCTGTAACCAGTGTTTCACTGTATGGATAGAGACCTGAAGATCATTTGCTAATGATGTATATGAAGTAGTGGAACCTACACGGGTTTTTAATAAATCAATCATTATTTCGATCGACTTTATATCTCTTACTCTTTCTAAATCCAGAAGATCTTCTCTGATAATTGTATCAGTATGTATCCTCCTCCAGCGTTTTGCAAAAGTTACATTGCTTTTTAAATATGGTTCAGGAAAACCGCCGAATTTGATTAACTTATCCAATGCGGTTTCGGAATCTTCATTTAGATATTTACAGATTTCCTTGACTGTCAATGGATGCAGTCTATAAGGGAAAAAACGGCCTGCCAGTGATTCTCCCCCTTTTTTATAAACATCCAGCCTGGCTGAACCAGTGACAATTAATGAAGGAGGAATCCCTTCGGTATCATATATACCTTTGATCCACGATTTCCATTTCTTCATTTTATGGAGTTCGTCAAAGATCACCAAAGAAACATTTCTTGTCCACTCTTGTGCATAAATAATTTTTCTATCTAAAGTTGAATCATAGTTCAAATAAACATTCGAAGATATAAGCTGCTTTGACAGTGTTGTTTTTCCAACCTGTCTCGGCCCTGATAAAAGTATAATCTTCTCTTTTAAATCATCTTTAATATATTTTTCTAAATATCGTTCCACGCGGCTATTATGAATCAAACTTCATAAAAGTCAAGACTATTATGAAGTTTGATTCATAATAGACAAGATTGAATAGTGAAAATTGAATATTTGTGGAAATCGCTTCGCTCCATTAATTCATATAAAATTGGGCATCCTTCATTCACCAGTTTACACTTTTTTCGAAAAAGCGTGTATTCATGTATTATCGAATTGAATGCCGATGTCGAAACTGGAAATTAGAAATTAGGTAACGCATCTACATCTTTGTTTTTTTCCAATTTCCAATTTCTAGTTTCAAATTTTACTGCCAAAATACAAGATCAACAAAGTGTAAACTACTTTTGACTTGTCGTGAAGGATGCCTAAAATTGACAGAATTCCTTCAATATTCAATCTTAAATCTTAAATTGTCCAGAGTCTCCCGCACCTCGCGCGCGAGACCTTTTGGTGTAAAAGGCTTTTCAAGAAAATTCAGTTCCGGGGCCAAAACACCGTGACGAACAATTGCGTTGTTTGTGTATCCTGACATATAAATTACCTTCATCTGAGAATAGAGTGGTTGCAGCCGATCTGCTGTTTCCCTGCCGCCCATTTTCGGCATCACCACATCGGTTATCATCAGATCAATTTGCCCATCGTACTCCTTGCAGACTTTTAAGGCATCTTCGCCATTTTCAGCTACAAGGAGTTTGTACCCATGCTGCCGGAGAGCTTTTTGCGCAAATTTTCGAAGATTGTCATCATCCTCCACAATCAAAACGGTCTCAGAACCGCCAAGATCGTCTACTGGGGTTTGTTCTTTTTCCTTTGGCTCCACATCCTTCACCTTAGGCAGATAGACCTTGAATGTTGTCCCTTTTCCGGGCTCGCTGTAGACCCAGATAAAGCCATTATTTTGTTTGACAATGCCGTATACAGTGGACAGACCCAATCCGGTGCCCTTGCCGACTT
>JABZFQ010000055.1 GCA_014237365.1 Desulfobacteraceae bacterium
ACCAGTTTACTGGTTCGTTTTCCGGCTAACAGCAACCTTGTTCTCAGGAGATCAAGCATGATATTCAATTTGTTCGGCTTTTCAGGAAATCTCAATCCCAGCTCCTTGAGGATGGACAATGCTGTTTCTATCGCTTCCTGCAACTTATATTGAGCCTTATATGCCTCAATCCTGATCTCATAAGCCTTTGCCCTGTCCAGTAATACTTTTCCCCTTTGCAATATACACAGAACAAACTCTTCCATTAAGGCATACTCGGCGCAAAGATATGCTGCTTCAGCCGCCTCTGTATATAGTTCAAGAGACATATCATACTCGCTCTTCCAGTTGTCCTCACCAAGTAGTCCTATACCGGCCCTCAGGTAAAAAAAAGCTGACTCAAACGCTGCTGACTGCTTGGCTATTCTCCCAGCCATGAGGTTCAGCTTAACCAATTCATTCCGGTCAGACTGGCAATCAATAAGTTCCACCCCGAGGTTCAACTGATTTACAATATCAAATATCCTTTTTTTGTGCTGCTCGGGAGGGATAATCCGAAGCAGATATTGACCTATCTGTTGATGGATCAACTTTCTTTCGGTTTCGCTGATGAGAGAATAAGTTGCGTGATGGATGCGCTCATGCGAAAACCTGTATTCAACTCTTCTCCCCATTGCCGGTTCTTCGATATCCGGATCGATCAGTTTGTATGCATCGCCGGAAATCATCACCAGACTCTCTGCAAGCGCTTCCTGGAGTGAGGCTGCTGTCTCTTCCGAAGATTTTTTACAAATTGCAGCCAGTGTCTGCAACTCAAACTGATCCCCGATACATGATCCCAATTTTAATGCCTGCTGAGTCTTTTTACTGAACTGACGTATTTTTCCTGTCAAAAGCTCAACAACATTAGCTGTGATGTCAAGCGTTTTAATTCCGGCCATATCCCACTCCCATTCCCCTCTATCTGCTCCCGGAACGGGCGGGACAAATCTCAACAGCTTTTTTTCATAAAACGATTTCAGAAATATCTCTGTAAAAAAGGGATTGCCGCCTGTTTTTTGCATGACCAGTTCAGCCAGCGGCTTTGCAGCTTCCTTATCAGCATGCAGCAAATCAGAGAGCAATTGAGTAATATTTTCAATATCAAGGGAAAAGAGGGTGATATGATTGATGGCAATGCCTTGCTTTTTAATTGCATTCAGGGTAATCATCAAGGGATGCTCTGGTGTAACCTGGTTGTCACGATACGCGCCGATGAGAAAAAAATATTTTGCCATTTTATTTGTAAACATCAGTTCCACCAGTTTCAGTGACGCAGAATCTGCCCAATGCATATCATCCAAAAAAATGGTCAAAGGATGATCCTGCTGGCATAATGCCTGAATAAAGTTTTGAAAGACCAGGTTTAAACGGTTCTGCGTCGCAAAAGGCTCCAATTTTGGTACAGAAGGCTGTGTTCCGATGATCAGTTCCACATTTGGAATCATATCAATGATAATCTGTCCATTAGTACCAAGGGCTGCCAGGAGCTTCTCCCGCCACTGATCAAGCCGGATGTCACTCTCGGTCAGGATCTGACGTATCAGTTCCTGAAATGTCTCAATCACAGCTTTGTACGGAACATCTCGATGGAACTGGTCGAACTTGCCTGAGACAAAATATCCCTTTCGGGCGATTATCGGCTTATAAATTTCCTTGACTATAGAGGTTTTCCCTGTGCCTGCTCTGCCTGCTACCATCAGAACTTCCCGTTCCCCGTTTGCAGTTCGCTCAAACGCGTCCATCAAGATTTCAATCTCTTTTTCTCTGCCATACAACCTCTGAAAAACCTGGAGCCTGTCAGAGATATCATGCATGGCAATAGGGAACGGTTCAATTCTGCCGGAATTCTTTAACTGGCTCAGGCACTCCGCAAGATCTGCCTTGATCCCCCAGGAGCTCTGGTATCTATCTTCGGCATTCTTTGCCAGCAATTTCATTGTAATTTCAGATACAGACCTGTAAATTTTTTGATCAAGCTTGTATGGCTCTACAGGCTCTTTTGCGATATGGGAATGGATTATTTCTAACAAATCATCGGATTCAAAAGGAAGCTTTCGGCAGATAAGCTCATACAGGATAACGCCCAGGGAGTAAAAATCAGTGCGGTAATCCAGGACGCGGTTCATCCTTCCTGTCTGCTCAGGCGAAATATAGGCCAGTGTACCTTCAAGGATATTCAGATTCTTTACAGCAGGCTCTTCTCTAGACAGGGTGGTCGAAATCCCGAAGTCGATGATCTTCAACTCCCCTGTTTCATGATTAATAACGATATTGGCAGGATTGACATCCTTGTGAATTATATTTTCAGCATGTATACTTTCCAAAGCATCCACTGTTTTTATGGCAATGGCAAGAAATTCTTCCAAGGAAAGCCTTGAGCCGGCCATCAGTCTATCCAGCGATTTCCCGTTGAAATCCTCGAATATTATTGCCAGCCTGTTCTCATAATCTTCTAAGGAGTAAGCCCTGACAACACCTTTGAGATGAAGTGAACTGGTTATATCAAATTCATGCCTGTACAGGGCGAGCTCATCCGGCGCGGGATGAGTCTTTTTCAATATCTTTAGGATAACCGGTAGGTTGTCAGCCTCTCTCTTTCCTCGACAAACCACTGTATTGAGACTTTCATAAATTTTATTCGCGATCTGATAACCTGGAGGGCATATCATCTTCAAACTCCGTGGTGAACTTTTACAGTATTTTTATTTCGACATAGTCAAATAGTTAATTGAAAAATGGTCAAATGGGTTTTATTGAGCTGTTATTTTTGAGCGAGCCCTTAATATATTATAAATTTAGATATGTCGATTGTCCAATTTTTTAGCAATTAAGCTATCTCCCTGAAATAATAACCATTCAACCATTCAACCATTTCTTATATCGCAAATTTCATATTATTACACGCTTTTTGTTTTTCTTGACATATATTGTGTTTTTTGGCAACAATACCACAATAATCAAAAATTATAATCCTGAATTAAGAGGTTATTATGATAAATAAACCATTAACTGATCCAATTGCTGTAATCGGGATGGCCTGCTGGTATCCGGACGCTCGCAACCCGCGGCAGCTATGGGAAAACATCCTGGCGCGCCGTCGCCAGTTCAGGCAACTTCCGGACAAGCGCTTGCCCATAGCCGATTATTACCATCCGGACAGCAGCGAGCCGGACAAGACCTATATCTCACGCGCCGCTGTAATCGACGGATTCAGTTTTGACTGGGCATCAAGACGCATCCCTTACACTACCTTCCAACATACAGATATTGTGCACTGGCTTGCACTGGAAACAGCAATCAAAGCGATTACAGACGCTGGTTACTCCCGCGATGACCTGCCTGGTGAGCACATGGGAGTAATAGTAGGAAACAGCCTGACCGGCGAGATAACCCGTTCTAATACCATGCGGCTGCGATGGCCATATGTCCAGCGCGCATTTCGAGCCGCAGCCAGATCAAGAAATCTTTCCGACAATGAGGCAGCAAAAATTGAGACAACACTGAAAGATTGCTACAAATCTGTTTTCCCATCTGTGAACGAAGACACATTGGCCGGCGGACTTTCAAACACCATCGCGGGGCGTATCTGCAACTTTCTGAACCTTTGTGGAGGAGGGTACACTGTTGACGGGGCATGCTCCTCTTCCCTTATTGCAATTGCTACTGCAGCCACAGGATTAACAAATAAAGATCTGAATCTGGCTATAGCGGGAGGAGTCGATATCAGCCTTGATCCTTTTGAACTTGTGGGGTTTGCCAAGACCGGAGCGCTTACCAAGGATGATATGACCGTGTATGACCGCCGCGCCAGCGGATTTATCCCAGGCGAGGGTTGCGGCTTCGTTGTCCTTAAACGTTTAGATGATGCACGGAGGGATAAAAATTACATCTATGCAATTCTCCATGGCTGGGGAATATCTTCGGATGGCGGAGGAACCGGCATCACAGCGCCAAACGCCACGGGCCAGGCCAAATCATTAAAAAGAACGTATGACCGCGCCCCTTACGGAATTGAAGATCTGAATTTCCTGGAGGGGCATGGAACAGGGACAACAATTGGAGATCGAATCGAATTAGAGGGCATTGCCTTGGCCATGAAAGATGCCCAGGTCTCCCAGAAAAAATTAGAACGATCCTGCGGTATTACATCATTAAAATCGATCATCGGGCACACAAAGGCCGCCTCTGGAGCGGGTGGATTCATCAAGGCAGTCATGGGGGTGAACCGCCGTATTCTTCCCCCCACAGCCGCGTGCAGGGATCCGCATCCTCTTTTTAACACCATGGCGCATTCACTTTACCCTATTCTCCAGGGGGAGCAGCGCAAGCCCATGGAAATATTGCGGGCAGGTGTTTCTGCCATGGGATTTGGCGGGATCAACTGCCACGTAACCCTGGAATCCGGCGATCCTCCCAGTGATCATCTCGAGCCGTCCATGGATGAACGAAGCATGATGGTTTCGAGGCAGGAAACAGAAATTTTCGTATTGACTGCCGAGACCGTGGATGAACTTTATGAAAAAATTAACGACCTTATCAGGATCTCAAAAGGAATAAGTATTGCCGAACTCACAGATCTCGCTGCCAAGCTCGGACACGAGGCATACAAAAAGGCCTGTATTCGATCCGCTGTCATAGCCGGCCAACCAGACGAATTGACAAAACTTCTTGAACAACTTGCATTGATGGTCAAAGAGAGGTCGCCTGCAAGAGGGAAAATACTCAATGATCCCGGGCAGATGGTATGGTTGAGCAACCGGCTTGCCAAAACAAGGGTGGGAATGCTTTTTCCAGGACAGGGCTCCCAAAAGCTCAACATGGCTCGAGTGCTTATAGAACGTTTCCAGTGGGCAAGGGATAGGGTCAAGGAGACAGATCAATGGATCGAGGATGCAGGCGGCAAACCCATCAGCCGGCTTATCTATCCTCCACTTGATCGAGCTGGAGGACCGGAGGATGTTGAAGCCTGGTTTCACGGCCTGTCGCAGACCGAAAATGCCCAACCTGCCAT
>JABZFQ010000130.1 GCA_014237365.1 Desulfobacteraceae bacterium
ATATCAAATAGTTAAAAATTACCCGAAAATTGACTCTTCATATAACCACTTAATTTTATTGAATAAACAAAAAAAGCTGTTAATTTTTCCAGACTCAAAGTGCGAAACTAAGGTTAGGGATCTCTTTCCGTTTTACCGGCATAGGGGAATACGTTCCCTCCAGCAGTGCTTGTTCGATCTTGCTCCAGTAACGTTTCAGGTACCTCTTTATTTTGCGAACGGTCATACCATATATCACCATTTAGCAGCCGGGCATTGCCCGGCACACAACAAAAGGATGAACTCTGACTGAAAAAGCCTGGCCGTTTTTTGGTTTCTACAAATTTTGTTGTTTATGGATCTTTTTTCGCTTTTTAGCCATATTTTGTTTGCTTTTTCATCAGGTTATCCTTGACGTTGGCCATAAATAATGAAATATCCGCAAAGACCATCTACACATTTCAAAGAAACTGAATCCTGGAAAATTTTACAGAACTCAGTTCCATCTGGATGGATAGTCAGAGAAGTGTCTGAACGAGATTATGGAGTTGATTGTTATATGCCAGAAACTATGATATATAAATTGTTAAAATTATTGACCCGCACTGTTTTACTACCCTCATCCCTGTTTTTTCCCCTTCACATTATAAGGAACGTGGACGAAATAACTTCCCCAACTATGCATCACAGCTTCAGGCCGCCTTTGTCCGATCTCAAATCCCAAAAATCTTGAAATAGCACGCTATTCCTTCAATTTTTGTGATCTAAGACCGAACAAATTCGACCCAAATCTATGCGCCTACTTGTGGAAGTTAATTCGTCCACGTTCCTAAGGGAAACGGGAAGCCATATATAAGGGATAGCGGCAGATTTTGTTGTCTTGATCGAAATATAGATTGTTGGCGCTCATAACGGTTTTGTATATAGGTTTATATTTCTCAGCAAAAACCTTTAAACTTTTGGCCTGGGTAACCCAGCCCGATTTAATTTCAACAGGCAACACATTGCCTTCGACTTCTCGCAAAAATTCCACCTCTGCAGTTTTTTCACGCCAGGAATAAATCTCTTCAACTCCTGAAAACAAAAATTCCTGGGCAACGAAATTTTCGGCAAAGTAGCCTTTGTAAGATCCATATTCGTAATCTAAGATAGTTTTAGGCGGCAGCTTGCTGATAGCACTCAAAATACCTACGTCAAACAAATATAATTTAAAGTAGTTTTCTTTGATGTACGCTGAAAATGGCAGATTTCCGCTATTTACGATATGAACCTTAATGATAAGCCCCTCTGTTTGCAGCCAATCAATGGTGCCGGATAATTTGGAATATCCTTTTATTCCCGGGATAATCCCTTTAAACTTAAATTTTGTAGCAGACCCGTTCTGCTCCCTGGCGAGTTGTGCTGGGACATGTCTCCACAGCCGATCAATATGCATGGCGTTTTGTTTTCCTGAATGTTTTGCCATATCAGCATTGTATGCTGCTATTAAATTCTCCTGTTTGTTTCGTACCAGATTTAAGGCCGTAAATAGATTATCTTTATTGTCCGCATAAGCTTGAACAACTTCCGGAAGTCCGCCAACAACAAAATATATTTTTAATTGATCCCACAGATGAGAATGAACAATTTCGGGAATTGAATCACCGGACTTATAATTAGTAAAAAAATCAAACGACTTATTATCTCCAACACCTCTCAGAAATTCCTCAAAAGACATGGGATGCATACTTAAAAATTCTACTTTTCCTATTGGAAAAGATTCGTTGCCCAGATGAATACCCAGAAGTGAACCTGCGGCACAAAGCGCGAGCTCCCGCAACTCTTCCTGAAAGTATTTAAGGCTTGTTAATGCCCTTGGGCAATGTTGAATTTCATCAAAAACAAGGAGATCATTGCCCGTATCTATTGATGTGTCTAAGTAAAAATTCAATTCCTGTATAATTCTTTTTGGGTCTAAATTTTTCTCGAATAATTTTGCCAACTGCTCATCTTTTTCAAAGTTGACATAGTGAAAGCATGGAAAACATTCCTGGCCAAAGGCCTGTAAAATGTAAGTTTTACCAACCTGACGGGGCCCTTTTAAGATAAGGGGTTTTCTGTCGCCTTTATCTTTCCACTCTATTAATTTTTTCCAAACAGACCGTTTCATATTCCTACCACATAGAATTTAAATGAGGATTAATTCACAGTATTGATATTTATCAATGCCACTTTTTCACAAAAAATCAACTTTTTAGTACCACTTTTAAAAAACCGACGAAAAATTCCAGTTTTACTTGTGGCAAACAGGATGTTTTACAAACCAGAAGATATCAGAACTGTTCGGTATATTTTTTCTTATACATTTCCCGATAAAAGCGTCAAATTATATATATTTCTTTCCCTCAGCAATTCTAATTATGGAAATTGTCCTTATTTTACAGGCAAATATGGGATGTTTGCATGATGGTTACAGAGATTAACAGGTCTGTTCAACCACCTAAAATAGTCATATCTTCTGATTTTAGCTGAAAAAATTAGATATTTTAAGGGCAAATATAATCTCTAACCTATTGAATTTTAACTTATTTTTTCATAATGAGAATTGCTGTCTTTCCCTTGACCATATTGTAATATTTAGTTAATAAATAATTTGGCATCCTTCACGACAAGTCAAAAGTAGTTTACACTTTGTTGATCTTGTGTTTTGGCAGTGAAATTTGAAAATAGAAATTGGAAATTGGAAAAATACAAAGATGTAGAGTGTAAACTGGTAAATGAAGGATGCCAATATTTTATAGTTACAATTATTTGGATGGTTGGCAGATTACTATATCCTGGTAATCTGCCAACAATTTTTCTTTTCTAAAAACAATCAGATCTTTTAATTTTCTAATTTCTCCTCACCTTTATTTTATCTGTTTGAATGCCTTGGGATATTTTAATTCTTGCATTTTGTATTCCTCTTTGATGTTATAATTTTTTGGATTACAAAAAACATACAAAATCAAAAACCGAACCGATTAAAGGCCGGAACACCATACTGGTTATTGAAGATGCAAAGATGGTTATGAAAGTGAACCTGAAAATATTAGAAAAGCTGGGTTACGGTGTCCTTGGAGCTAAAGCTGGCAATGAAGCGATTAATGTTGTAAAAACTTTTGATGGAGACATTGACTTGGCACTTCTTGATATTGTTTTGCCTGATATGGATGGAAATTCGCTTTATCCATTTCATAGGAACGTGGACGAAATAACTTCCCCAACTATGCATCACAGCTTCAGGCCATTTTTGCCCGATCTCAAATCACAAAAATATTGAAATAGCTTGCTATTCCATCAACTTTTGTGATCTGCTAAATCTATGCGCCTACTTGGGGAAGTTATTTCGTCCCTGTTCCTAACTTATGATATTCAAATCAGGCGTTATTTATCACGGAGATTAAATGTGGATGAAAATAAAAAAAAAATAGCTGCTGCTATATCGGCAGTAACAAGATATATACAACAAGAAGAAGAAATATATACGCAGCCATGTCCGGCATTGGCTCACACCCCTTCAGTTAAACTCAGGCTGTGGAGCCTAAGTGGCAGACAGGCACAAATGCAGATGCGTAACCTTATGCAGATGAAAGCCTTTCATGGATCAAAATTCATGTAACGGTTCACGGTTTACGGTTGAAAAAACTGTGAACCGACAACCGTGAACCGTTAGGAAGTAGTAGAGTCGTTAAATAGTTCAACAATTCGACCATTTTTCCACTTGACTACTCGACCAATATCAATAGGAGTTCCTTAAATATGAGCGATCATAATCAAGTAAAAATTACAAAAATGGATTTCAGTGGAAAAAGGCCAAAATCGGAAAATCCTCTTAAAGTACAGGATCTTACCTTTCGGGACGGACATCAGTCATTGTTTGCCACCAGGGGACGCACTGAAGACATGATCCCTATTGCCGAAATGATGGACGAAGTAGGGTTCTGGGCTTTAGAAACCTGGGGTGGGGCAACCTTTGATGCCATGCACAGATTTTTAAACGAAGACCCCTGGGAAAGGATAAGGACTTTAAAAAGATATATCAAAAAAACCCGCTTTTCCATGCTTCTTAGAGGGCAAAATTTGGTTGGATACAGAAATTATGCAGATGATGTTGCCAAAGCCTTTGTTGAAAGAGCTGCGCATAACGGTATTGATATATTCAGGACATTTGATGCATTAAATGATTACCGGAATTTTGAAACAGTTTTTTCTGTTATCAAGGAATGCGGGAAACATTTTCAGGGCTGTATCTGCTATTCACTGACGGAAAAACGGATGGGCGGAGAGGTCTATAACCTCGAATACTACGTAAAAAAGGCGAATGAGCTTGAAGCAATGGAGGCAAATAGTATCTGTATTAAGGATATGGCCGGCCTAATGGCCCCTTATGATGCTTATGTCCTTGTTAAAGCACTAAAGGAAGCTGTATCTATTCCTATTCATCTTCACAGCCATTTTACTTCAGGTATGTCCTCTATGACTCATTTAAAGGCGGTAGAAGCTGGTGTAGACATACTTGGCACATGCATGTCTCCTTATGGATTTCGCAGCTCACATCCCGCAATAGGGCCTCTTGTTGTGACGCTTATGGGAACAAACAGAGATACCTGTTTTGATATCAAACTTCTATCCTCCATTAATGAAATTCTTGAAAAGGGAATTCTCCCCAAATATCGATATTTACTGGATGATACCAAAGTTTCAATTATCGATACAAACGTTCTTGTACATCAAATTCCGGGAGGCATGCTCTCCAATCTTGTAAACCAGTTAAGAGAAATGGATGCTCTTGATAAGCTGGATAAAGTATATGCAGAGCTCCCCAAAGTGAGAAAAGATCTTGGACAGGTTCCCCTTGTTACTCCCATGAGCCAGATTGTTGCCACACAGGCAATTAACAATGTCCTGTTTGATGATGAAAAAGAGCATTACAAAATGATAACAGTGCAAGTAAAAGACTTATGCTATGGTCTTTATGGAAAAACACCCGTACCAATTAACCCCAAAATTCAGAAAAAAGCTTTAAAAGACTATTCAAGGGGAGAAAAGCCTATTACCTGCAAGCCTGCAGAGGTTATAGAGCCCGAACTTGATAAAGCCAAAGAAGATGTAAAGGGTTTGGCAGTAGACCTGGAAGATGTTCTTATTTATGCACTTTACCCTGTTACCGGAAAAAGATTTCTGAAATGGAAATATGGCAAGGAAGAACCTCCGAAAGAAGCAAGGCCGAGGACTATGGAAGATGTCAAAACTGAACAGGAACTCATTGCAAAGGCCAGAGCAGGCAAGCTTGTTGAAAAGAAAGAAAAAGCGGCTCCTGCTAAAGGAGAGAACCTTCGCACATTCAATGTATTCGTAGATGATGAATACTTTGAAGTAGGAGTGGAAGAAATAGGGGGGTCGCCAATTGTAAACTATATTCGGCAGACGCAAAGCCATATGCCGCAATCCCCTGTAACAGTTGTTCCATCGGTCCATGTTTTGCCTGAGGCCCCTAAAGCCCTTGAAGCTACGCCTTCCTCTGATTCTCCGGCAATACCTGCAAAATCTACAATTACAGCATCCAAAAAGGCAGAAAGCGATACCGAAGGAACGCAGCTTAAAGCTCCTATGCCGGGCATAATTGTAAGTTATAAAAAGCAGGTGGGAGATTCTGTAAATCCTGGAGAGACCGTTGTAATCCTGGAAGCCATGAAAATGGAAAATGCCCTGCCTGCTCCTGCAGGCGGAACAATAAAATCCATCAATTTTGCCAACGGCGACTCAGTTGCCAGGAATGATGTTCTTTGCGTTATTGGTTAATTTTGATGAAAATCTGATTTATCAGTAGTCGTTGAGGCAAAAACTTTTTATTGCGTAGCTTGGGTTTAATACTCCGCCCCTTGGGGCGCTTCAAAAAAAATTACCTTTTAATACCCCGTCCGCTTGCGGCGGGGTAGTTCATTGTTTATGAGGAAAATGCATGAATGACTTGTCTGTAAGGACCTGCGTATCAACATCTGGTGAATTTGCTTACGGCATTCACAAGCCTGATTACACAGCTGTCAATCTCAGAGAAAAAGATTACATTACAACTCTTGGACATATTAACGGCAAAACCGCTGTTGAAAACAAAATTAACTTTCCTGCAAATGATGTAACAATTGATAACGCGGACTGGGTATTCGAAATTTCCAACTCCTTTCCTTTTATGGGTGCGACTTTTATATTGAAGTCAAGCGCTGATAAAAAAATAGAAAATGCGAATCCTTTCGAAATTATTAACAAACACAAATCGTCAAAATTAAAAGCCAGTATAAATGAGTTCGAAGACAATGACCCTCTGACTATATCATTGGGCAGAACATCCACTGACGCAGATCTGCTTACAAAGTTAGCCAGAAAATCGTGCTTGTTTGAGTTTGATTCCCATGGAGAGCCCGCTGGTATTCAATATGAAAAAACAAAAAATGGAGAAATTCGACAGGTAATTAAAAACCACCATCTTTTTGAAATCGTATCCAACAATCCTTTTTTACCTGATACTTACAAGCAGGCAATGGTACTTATCCCCGGCATCCAGGGCCCTAATAAAATTGTGGGAGAGTATAAAAAGTCTGCCGACTCTCACATCTGGGAATATTTGAGAGGAAACAGCTATATCCCCTGGGGACATTATGCAGCAAACATGGCGCATGATTCCATCAGGTATAAAATAAGAGCACTTAAGGAAGAGGATTTGATTGGTCTCAGGCATTTATACTACCAGAGAGTTTACACACAGGTTGCCCAAAGTCTGGGCATTTCCATTCCAGCAAAAAAACGTACTCTCACAGAAGAGGAGTTAGAGTCTTTACGGATACATCTTCTCGAAACCACAAAGCATAATAAAGGAGATAAAACCAATTTGCTTTTTAATGCATCAATGTGGGGATGGAATTTCGGATTTGATATAGCTCCTTCAGGATACCGCCTCAATGCCTCTCACCAGCAAATACACCAGCAATTTGCCATAGTGCCCAAATATATTCCTGGTTTTATCAATGGAAAAAATGATGAAAACTATACTTTCTTTCCAACCTATACTCAAGGAGATGAAGTATCTCTCTTCTGCCGCCAGTTCAGACATAGTACGGGCAAGAATTTTTTTGAAACATACATTAATGCCATAAAAAATAACAAGAGAATGGATGGTAGAGAAGACAAGGCAAAAAGTCTTATTTTCTATCAGAACGAAAACACCATAGCTTTTGTACCCAAAGCCCAGCGCTCTCAAGGAGAAATACAGATTATGACCACAGCCAAGTGCGGCAATATTCTTGAGACGAATTCTACAGTGAGGAAATCTCTGGACATGGCTATTTTGACAACTGTAAGAATGCTGGAGAAATTGGGTGTGGAAATGATGATTTGTTACGAAACATCCAAGAGGTTTGATAATCCAGACAATGACCAGCGGCTTATGTACACTTTTATTCCACGTCATCCTAAATCACCAGGGACTTACAGTCAGTGGCTATATCGCTGGATTATCGGGCATTATCCAGAAGACTTCGCCCATGCCTGTAGCAGGGCTGTTAATCAGGGATTTTGATGTTTTTCAATAGAATAAAACCGGTTGCTTCCAAATACTGGCTTATTGCTCTTGCCGGTCTGATGTGGAGCACAGTGGGTGTGATGCTTTGCAGCATGGCTTATTACTGGCTTAAAGGGGTTGATTGGCTAACTGCTTTCCCATTTGGACTATTTGGAATCATTTTGTCATTGGCAGCATATCGCTTTGGATTTTCAGGAATCGCTCGAAAAAATATTGACCGTATCTGTCTGCTCCCTGAAAAAGGATGTATTTTTGCTTTTCAGGCATGGAAAAGTTATCTTATCATTATCTTTATGATTGCATTTGGAATCATTTTGCGGCATTCTCCTATTTCCAAACACTACCTGGCAATTGTTTATACGACAATAGGTGGAGCGCTCCTGCTGTCAAGTTTGCACTATTACAGAGGGCTATGGCGGTTGCTGATTCTGAAGAAACCATGCCTGCCTTTGAAAAAAGATTAAGGAACGTGGACGAAATAACTTCACCAACTATGCATCACAGCTTCAGGCCGCCTTTGTCCGATCTCAAATCCCAAAACTATTGAAATAGGTAAGCTATTCCATCAACTTTTGTGATCTGAGATCAAACAAATTCGACCCAAATCTGTGCGCCTACTTGGGGAAGTTAATTCGTCCACGT
>JABZFQ010000134.1 GCA_014237365.1 Desulfobacteraceae bacterium
CAAGGTGAATCTTTTGCACCCGAAAATATTGAACAAAAATTAACAGAATTCCGCTCATTTGAAATCCGGCTAAAAGGCAGAACAGGCCTGATATTTAACATATTTCAGACTTTGGGAAAGCCGGATATAGCCAAATTTATAAAGTCTTTTTTGAGTTGTCAAGCTTTATTATAATAATCAAGGTTTGACCCCAAATTCAAATTTACTATCATTGGAATCACGATGGATTCCTTTTACACGGAAATAAACGAGCGGAAGGGTAAGCTCAAGATAAGCCGATGCACTTATAAGTCTTATTCCCAGTTTTAAATACAGATTTACAATAGCTGATTCAAGATCCGGATTGTTGGGACTGTTTATAAGGTTAAATCCAAAGGGATAGTTATTCATATTCTTTTGAAGTCTATCGATAGCAGACTCTATTTCGTCAAGGGAAAGGCCTGCCGCTCCAAAAAATCCCATCATTCCGGCGCGTCCTGTTTTTTCAACCATTTCAACTGATGTAATGCCGTTAGCCATTGCTCCCGCAATATATGCATAACGGAGATTGTGTGACTTTTTAAAATATGGATCACCAAGGTCTTCCGGATGAAGCGGAGAAGCATATGCATCTAAAGGATGGTGGTTATTATTTGATTCTAATTTATTTCCTATAGTTATAGTGCCATCCTGGGAGACGGCAATTCCCCCGTCTATACCTATTAAAAAGACAGGATTAGTTACTTTTAATATTGAGTCCTTTATGGCATTATCGCCAACTTTCGGCTCAGTATTTCCTTTTGTCCACCAGTTGCCAGTCATTTTGTAACTTATAAAGATATTGCTATTTATTCGATAAATTTCAAGCTGTTGAAATATAAATGTAAATTATTAAAATTATGATAACTTAAATTTTAAATAATAATAAATTTAGAGTTTTATGTCAAGAAAGATAGGAAGAGCGCAAGATAAATTATTTGATGCTTGATTTTAATATGTTCTATTTATATATTATATTAAAGTTCAAAGGCTGAAGGCTATCTATCAATATAGAGGAGGGAATCATGCCAATTGCAACAATTAATATAATACCAATAGGCACAGCTACCCCAAGTGTTGGCGACTTTGTTGCCGATTGCGTAAAAGTTTTAAAAGATGCAGGGGTGAACTTTGAGATGAATGCCATGGGAACCGTCATTGATGGCGATTTAGATGATATCTTAATGCTGGTCAAGAAGATGCACTCGGTTCCCTTTGAAAAAGGCGTTCAGAGGGTAGTTACTACTGTCTCGATTGATGACCGTCGTGACAAAAAAGTTACATCTTCAGAAAAACTGGAATCACTTATGAAGAGATTGTAGGATAACTGGTTTGGCCCCCTTTGCATAAACCCCGAAAAAGTCTTGACCAATTCGGATACACCCAAATATCGGTAGTCCCTACCAAGCAATGCAGGTTAGGGAATATCGACCTGTATTACTTTGTAGGGACTATCCCCATTGAAGCCCGCAGTTTATGTTCATCCCAAATTATTGAAGAAATTAAACCAGCCTTATGCCTGTTTTTAAAATTTCTTTCACAAATGGATTCTGCAAATTAAAATCATCGGGCGAAAAAGGAATTACTTCTATTTCACTACTTATAGACAGAGTAATCTTTCTTATCTTGTCCTTGTCATCGATTCTATTGCCCCCGAATATATCAGAAACTAAAGCAATATCTATATCGCTCCATTCCTGATAATTCCCTCTTGCATAACTACCAAAAAGTATCGCTTCTTTAATTGGAATATCATTGCGGTTTAACGCTTTAAGATAGTTGTCTATAGTGTTCTTTATTTTAGCAGGGAGCTGAGCCATTTATAACATTCCTTTATTTTACCCAAATATTCGTTCGTATATTCTGCGTTGCATCGTTTATAAAATTCCAACTTATAGTCAGGGTAACGCGTCTGAATATTAAAATCATTTATTTTGTCTAAGAGGAATTTCTGCTCGTCATCTATTTCTATTTTAGATAATTCTGCCAATCTTACAAGGTTATGGATTTGGGGGGGCATATTGTTATTGTTTCTATCGACAAATATCGCTTTTAATATTTTTTCTAATGCTAAATGCCCCACAAATAAACACCAATCATATCTTCCTGAATCAAATATGTCTTCGGCAGATTCAAGATCGTGTTGAGCGCTTTCACGCCAATAATTGATATGTTCTTCTTTTGTCATATTTTTCGTCTCACATCGTTTTAAATGCAAAATTTACTTCATTTATCTTTAAATTCCAAGCTTCACCAGCCGGGCGGATATAGTTGCAGACTTTAAATTTAAATAAACGATATCAGTAACCGTTCACGAGGTCAACTGATCCCAGAAATTTCCTTTCATGACGCAACTTCTCCATAAGGCAAATGACATGATACAAGACTCGCCCTTTTTTCCATTCTAACTTTTCCATCCTTTGTATTATTCTGAAACTATGTAAAAAATGTAATAGAATTTATGTAATTTACCCCACAATTTCACATATTTTTCTATGAATTAGCATAGCTATTCTTGCCATATAACTGATGTAACTGTTTAATATTTTAAGGTATAATTTCTACAATAGACAAATGGCATAGTTTTGCGGTAAACTTAAAAATATTCGCAATTCTTGGTGAAAGTTGCCCATCTTAAACAAAAAAATTCAATCGGAGCCGTTATATCCAAGCAGCTTTGTCAACTAACAAACATAAATTTATAGTATAGGAATTTCCATTTTTTAGCGAGTAATAACAAATAGTTGTTGAGAAAGGATGCCATAAAAGTTGTTTTGATATTGCGAGCTGGTTTAATTGCTATTCCTTCCACTTTAAACCTTTATTCAGGAGGTTCCACATGGAGACACATCTAAAATACTGCCAGTTTGCTCCTAACAGGACGTTATCTGTTCTGTTGGGAGCTTTTTTTCAATAGGGCCAAAGATAGCGCGGCCTGGGGTGATTGATAACATAAAAGCAACCTTTTAAAAAGGAGGGACTCGAGATGGAAACAAGAATTTTTAGAAAGACAACTTTACTTGGCGGTATACTTCTCATTGGCATTTTAATTATGGGCCAATCGGCCATGGCAGCGAAATGGGCCGATACTCCATCAGGGCAAGACTGTGTTATAACTGAAGCGTTTGTGAACTTCGAGACTGACCCCAAAACTGTGACAATTTATGGTCTGAATTTCGAGTGCGAAAACCTGATTGTCACCCTTGGTGATTATGGTCCCCTTGACCCCCTTAATGTCACATGCTCACCAGATCCAGACAACGAGATAACAATAGAATTGCCGTCAGGCATACCGGATGGTGACTACCTTCTAAGTATCCAAACTGGTTCTTCAGCTCACCAATACGATGCATATAATCTGACGATAGACGCTCCTATTATTACACAAGAACAATTGGACGATATAATCGCCGGAATAAAATCTCTCGAAGATAATTTCTACACCAGATTCACTGATATGGGTGACGGCACGATTCGAGATAATGATACAGGGCTGCTCTGGCTGAAAAATGCAAATTGTTTTAGCAGGTTGAACTGGTACGAAGCTATGGATGCAGCGGCATTACTTGCTGATGGCCAATGCGGTCTGACGGACGGATCAACGGCCGGGGACTGGAGGCTGCCCACAAAGGCAGAGTGGGAAGCGTTTTATAGTACAGTTTATGATAACCCTGCATTGGTTAAAACAATAGGGGATGCTCAATGGTCGGAAGGAGATGCGTTTACAGGAGTGCAGTCCAACGTCTACTGGTCGAGTACTGAGTTCGATTCTATCTACGCGTGGTACGCAAGCATGTACTACGGCTATATGAGCTACGCCAATAAGGGCTACAGCTACTACGTATGGCCGGTTCGCAGTGGCAATGATTGATCATTTTATTATTTGAGTTATTTGGTTATTTATTATTTAAAGCAGTGTTTTTAGATATGGACTGACTTTAAAAAGGGAAAAAAGTCAGGGGGGATACAAGGGGGGATTTTAATCCCCCCTTGTTCGCTACAAAAATGATTTTTTGAAAATTTGAGAAGCAGAAATGGCCTATTACGAGCACCTTCCTATTTACAAAAAAGCCATGGAAACGGCTGTATATTTTGAAACAATAGTAAGAAACTTCAGCCGGCACAACAAATACAATCTTGGCGCTGAGATGAGGACAAAAAGCAGGGATATTGTAAAGCTCATCATCAAGGCCAATTCCAGCAGAAACAAACTACCTCTGCTTAAGGGCTGCCCATAGGCAATCTGACAAGCCAGTTTTTTGCCAATCTTTACCTGAATGAGCTTGACCAGTTTTTAAAGCACAGGCTGAAGTGCGGGTATTATCTGCGCTACTGTGACGATTTCGTGATGCTTTCAGACAGCAGGGAAGAACTTCTTAAATGGAAAGACGAAATAAAGACCTTTATTGCTGAAAGTCTCAGGCTGTCCCTGAACGAGAAAAGACAAAGCCTTCAGCCTGTAAAAAACGGCATAAATTTTCTTGGATATATTGTGAGGAAAGATTATATGCTGGTTCGGAGGCGGGTTGTAAACAACCTCAGGGAAAAGCTCTCATATTTTGAAAAGGAGTTGGTCACAAATAACAACCCGTCTTATGTTAGGGTGGTTTATGATTATGACCTGCTTGAAAAGCTCAGGGCTGCACTTGCATCATATTTCGGGCATTTCAGATGGGCGAACACCTTCAGGCTTAAAAAGAGCCTACTTATGAGGTACAGTTTTCTGAAATGGTTCTTCAAAATAGAGGGCTGGAAAATTATCCCGAAATATAAAATACCTGTCAAAATCCCCACACTCAAGCTGCAGTACAGGTATTTTAAGACGAAATTTGCCGGTGATGTCATTTTTTTCAAAAAAGGGAAATATTACGAGTTTTTGGCTACCAACTTAAAGCGGGACACTTTCCATAGCTCAATCATTTAGAAGTTTTAAAAAATTACAAACAACGCTCAAGAAAACTATGGACAAAACAAATTAAAAATACTTTAATACTTC
>JABZFQ010000146.1 GCA_014237365.1 Desulfobacteraceae bacterium
GGATCACAAAAGTTGATGGAATAGCTTACCTATTTCAATATTTTTGGGATTTGAGATCGAACAAAGGCGGCCTGAAGCTGTGATGCATAGTTGTGGAAGTTGTTTCGTCCACGTTCCTATGCATAATTGATAGGGAGAACAGGTCAATGAAAAAATATCCCATTGGAATCCAGAGTTTTGAAAAAATAAGATCTGGTAATTTCTATTACGTGGATAAAACTGAGTTTGTTTATAATATGGTTAAAGAAGAATCCGGTTATTATTTCCTTTCCCGTCCCATAAGATTCGGGAAAAGCCTTTTTCTGGACACATTACATCAGGCATTTGCAGGCAGGAAAGAATATTTTAAAGGTCTGTTTCTTGAAAATAACTGGAATTGGGATGAACAATTGCCTGTGCTGCATATCAGTTTTGGAGCTGGTATCTTCAAGGATTCTGATAGTCTGAATTGGCGTTTTAATTATCTTCTTTCAGGATTTGCAGAAGAATATAAAGTTAAGTTAAAAGGAAAAAATATAAGTGACCGGTTTGATGAGCTTGTCAGAAAAATATCTGAAAAACAGAATCAAAAAGTTGTAATTCTGATAGATGAATACGACAAACCGATCCTTGATAATATAGATAAACCTGAATCAGCCATTGAGATCAGAGAAGAATTGAAGAATTTCTATTCTGTTATCAAGGATCTGGACAACTATCTCCAATTTGTATTTCTAACCGGAGTCTCAAGATTCAGCAAAGTGAGTATTTTCAGCGGTCTGAATAATCTCAAGGATATCAGCCTTGACAGTCGCTATTCAGCAATTTGCGGTTATACACAGAACGAACTTGAATATGTATTTAAGGAACCTCTTAAACACGCTGATCTGAAGGCAATCAAAGAGTGGTATAATGGTTATAATTTTTTGGGTGAACCGGTTTACAATCCATTTGATGTTCTGCTCTATCTTGACACAGGTGAATTTCGAAACTACTGGTTTGAAACAGGTACACCTTCATTTCTGATAAAACTTATTCAGGACAGAAAATATTATGTTCCGGAGCTTGAGTTTTTTAGTGCAGGCGATGAAATCCTGGACAGTTTTGAGATTGACAATCTATCCCTTGAAACAGTTCTTTTTCAGACAGGCTATGTTACCATAAAAGATCAGTTTAAACTTGATTCTGAATATGTTTACATGCTTTCATATCCTAATCTTGAAGTTAAAAAAAGCCTGAACAGATATATCCTTAAATCTCTCAGCCAGGTCTCCATCTCCCATAGAACAAAAACCCAGATTAATATTAGAAAAGCTCTTGCCGCTGGTGATCTTGAAATAAATGAAAATTTTCATTCCTTTTTTGCCTCAATTCCCCATGACTGGTACAGGAAAAACAGGATCTCAGAATATGAAGGATATTATGCGTCAATTTTTTACGCGTATTTTACTGCAACAGGCCTTGATGTAACTGCTGAAGATACCACAAACAAGGGAAGAATTGACTTAACAATAAAATGTGATGATAAAATTTATATTATTGAGTTTAAGGTGATTGAGGTTGATAAAACAGAAGGAACCGCTCTTGAACAGATAAAAAAAAAGTATTCTGAAAAACATCAGCAAAAAGGAAAAAAAATCTATCTTATCGGAATAGAATTCAGCAAAGATAATAAAAATATAAAAAACTTTATGTGGGAAAAGGTCTAAGAGCCTATTTCAGTAGGTCATGCACATATGATTCGTGCCCTTCCAACTGGCCTTTTGGGTCGCGCTTAGTCGCCTGCTGAAATAGGCTCTAAGTTGTTTTCGTCCCCGTTCCTTATTAAAATTATTGACCTTCACTGCTTTGTAGGGACCACCACAAATTCAGAAATTGATTTCATTGAAAGTTGTAGAATTATATGCAATTATTGAGATGGCCCAAACAGAAATCTAAGCAAAGGAACCATGGAAATGTCGAATTCACAAATTTTGATTGTTGAAGATGAAGGCATCATAGCCAAGAATATACAAAGCGCGTTAAACCGTTCGGGATATTCCGTTGTTGGTATCGCCTCTTCCGGTGAGGAAGCCATTAAAAAAGCAATGGAAATACATCCGGATTTAGTGCTGATGGATATCGTGCTTGACGGGGCCATGGACGGTGTTGAAGCGGCCGAGTATATTCGTGATCATTTCGATATTCCAGTAGTCTATCTTGCCGCTTATCCTGATGATACGACATTACAGCGTGCAAAGATAACTGAGCCATATGGCTATATACTCAAACCTTTTCAGGAGAATGAATTATATACGACCATTGAGATGGCCATTTACAAGCATATGATGCAAAGGAAATTAAAGGAAAGCGAACAATGGCTTGCCACCACACTCAAAAGTATAGGCGATGCTGTAATTGCCACCAATGCCAATAAATTAATAACATTTATGAATCCGGTAGCCGAGGCTTTGACGGGCTGGAAACAGGAAGAAGCTATAGGCAAACCTCTAAAAGATGTTTGCAAAATTATAAATGAAAAAACCGGCAAACAGACAGAGGACCCTGTTGCAAAGGTGCTCATGGAAGGTGTTATTGTTGGGCTGGCAAATCATACGGTGTTGATAGCCAAAGACGGAACGAAAAGATCTATTGGTAACAGAGGTGCGCCTATCATAGATGATAAAGGAAAAATTATTGGTGTGGTTCTGGTCTTCCGCGATATAACCGATCAGAAGAATGCACAGGGGGCTTTACAAAAGAGCGAATTGAAGTACCGTGAGCTTGTGCAGAATGCGAACAGCATTATTTTACGAATGGACTCTCAGGGAAATGTCACATTTTTTAACGAATTTGCCCAACAATTTTTTGGTTACACTGAAGACGAGATACTCGGAAGGAATGTGGTTGGTACTATAGTGCCGGAAAAAGAAAGCACGGGCCGCGACCTTGCAACAATGATCCGGGACATAGGCCTTAACCCTGAGAAACATGATAGTAATGAGAATGAAAACATGCGGAAAGATGGTGGAAGGGTATGGGTTTCATGGACAAATAAGGCTATTTATGACAAGAATGGAAACATAGTAGAAACACTTTGCGTTGGCAATGATGTTACTGAGCAGAAGCTTTTTGAAAGGCAACTTCTTCAGGCCTTGAAGCTGGAGTCCATCGGGACTCTGGCCGGAGGCATTTCCCATGACTTCAACAACCTGCTCATGGGGATACTTGGCAATGCATCCTTAATGCTGATGAATACCGATCCTGCAGATCCAAATTACAACAGGCTGAAAAGCATAGAAAAACAGGTCAAAAGCGGATCTAAGCTAACTTCGCAGCTTTTAGGGTATGCGAGGAAGGGAAAATATGAACTAAAGCATATTAATCTGAATGAGTTGGTGAAAGATACTTCTGAGGTTTTTGGCAGAACCAGAAAGGACATTTCGATTTATTTGGAGCTATTGCCTGATCTTCTTGCACTTGAAGCAGATAAAGGTCAGATCGAACAGGTTCTGTGGAACCTGTATGTTAATGCGGCCGATGCTATGCCTCAAGGAGGCGATTTTATTGTGAGGACATTTAATACAGACCATAAGAATATGAAGGGCAGGGTATATGTCCCCAAGCCTGACAAGTATGTTGCGCTGGTTGTTGCCGACACTGGGATGGGCATGGAAAAAGAGACCCAGCAACGAATATTTGATCCATTTTTTTCTACCAAAGATATAGGGCAAGGAACAGGTCTTGGTTTGGCCTCAGCCTATGGCATCGTAAAGGGCCACGATGGATACATTGATGTAGAATCCATGAAGGGTGAGGGTACCACCTTCAGCATTTATTTGCCTGCATCAAAAAGAAAGATTACAAAAACCGCCAGGATTACAGAAAACCTGTTAAATGGAACCGAAACTGTTCTTATTGTAGATGATGAAGCGATTGTCTTAAATATAGGGCGGGATTTACTGGAAGTAATGGGCTGTAGAGTGCTCACGGCCAGAGATGGATGTGAGGCAATTGAGCTGTATCAAAAGAATCAGGATAAAATAGACATTGTCATTTTAGACATGATCATGCCTAAAATGTCTGGTGGTGAGGTCTATGACCGAATGAAGGAGATCAGCCCGGATATAAAGGTACTTCTTTCAAGCGGCTACAGCGTAAACGGTCAGTCGACTGATATATTAAACCGTGGCTGTAACGGCTTTATTCAGAAGCCGTTCAAAATAAATGAATTGTCCGCAGCAATAAGACAAATTCTTTATAAGGAATTGACTCCTTAGGAACGTGGACTAAATAACTTCCCCAAGTAGGCGTACAGATTTGGGTCGAATTTGTTTGATCTCAGATCACAAAAATTGATGGAATAGCGAGCTATTTAACCGACGAGCAACGCAGTCATGCGGGATGGATCGGCGCATCAAAATGTAAATTTATTTTTGGGCGAATCCTTATGGTACTTTGACCAAGCCCTAATGACCATGCTTTGAGAACCAATAAAGATATCTTTTTATCAGACGTATTGCAATAGAGACTATTACTCCCGCAGTCATTACTACTATAAGGACAGGCACCCAGATGTATTCATTATATTCTGTTTTTTCAACTGCTTCTAATATGCCGGCAATGCCGAACAGAAAGACAAGCGACATGAATACAATAACTGTATAACAAGCCTTTTCAGTATCATACCACGGTACTATTATTTTTCTGAATAATGGATTTTGGTCAAGAGGCATATTACTCCTTTTAGTGTTTAAGAATAAAAGTTTCCCAAATGAATTATTATACTATAATTTTGATGGCTTAGATTGAAAAGTGAATATTGGTGGTACGCCTTCGGCGTGCTAATTGATAAGCCAAAGTTACTTAGGAACGTGGACGAAATAACTTCCCCAACTATGCATCACAAATTCAGGCCACCTTTGCCCGATCTCAAATCACAAAACTATTGAAATAGCTCGCTATTCCATCAACTTTTGTGATCTGAGATCGAACAAATTTGACCCAAATCTGTGCGCCTACTTG
>JABZFQ010000058.1 GCA_014237365.1 Desulfobacteraceae bacterium
ACTTGTTAAATTCACGTTCTTTCATAATGTACCTCCTATTTTGTAACCTTCCAAGGAGGTACATTTGTACTGAACAATTACTACAACGGTAAAACCTTTTTATCTTTCCACTACCAAAGCTAGTGCTTTAAACCGATTAATTAAAGAACAATTAAAAAATTTGGGGTACTTAGGATGAAAATTGCAAGTGTAAAGCGTTTCAAATCAATTTTGCTATTTTTAGCGTTAATGTTGGTTTTTAGCGTTATTAGTTGCGAGCCAACTCAACACGAAAATAATAATCAGGACAAAAATAGTTTACTTGAACAAGCAGCTTCTTTATCGCCTTCCCCATGGCCCATGTTTTTACAAAATCCTACTCGGACAGGGAGAAGCCCTTTCACCGGTCCTTCTACACACCAAATAAGGTGGAAATACGCTCTTCCAGGCTTAATAGAAACCGCCCCTGTAGTAGGAATAGATAGCGCTATATATGTAGGGAGTTACAATGGCTGCCTTTATGCCTTATCGGCGGAAGGTAGACTAAAATGGCAGTTTTGCACACGTGATGCAATTCGTGCCTCAGTTGCTGTTGCTTTGGATGGGACTATTTATCTTGCAAGTACAGACCATTGTCTTTATGCTTTAACTCCGGAAGGAAAATTAAAATGGGTCTTTACAACAAATGCCCGGAATTGTTCTTCTCCTATAGTTGCTTCAGATAATACCATCTATTTCGGTTCTCATGATAGATATCTTTATGCCCTTACGTCAGAAGGTAAGTTGAAATGGAAGACCAAGGCAGGTAACATTAGTGCTTCTTCTCCAGCTATTGGATTTGAGGACACCATTTATATTGCTTCTTATGACGGTCATCTGTATGCAATCAATCCAGATGGTAGTTTAAATTGGAGGTGTAAAATAGGCCCAGCACGAGCTACTCCTGTAATAGGAGAAAATGGTACTATTTATGTCGGAGCAAGGAATGGAAAAATGTATGCTATTTCTCCCAATGGAAAGATAAAATGGGCTTTCCAAACAGGCAGTGATATAAGAGCTTCAGTTGTTCTTGATGAAGAAGAGAATCTTTATTTTGGTTCTTGGGGCCGTTTTTTTTATGCTCTTAGTTCCAACGGTAAGCTTAAATGGAAATACGATACCGAAGGACCTATAGAAGCTTCTGCGTGTATAGATAGAAATAGCACTATTTATGTGCCTGTTATAAGTAAAAAGTTTTATGCCTTTACTTCTGAAGGAAAGGTATTATGGACATTAAACAGGGCAGATATGTTCCATTGTTCTCCTATTGTTGGGGCCCCAGGCGTAATTTATTGGAGCCGGGTACAAGTAGTAACCGCAATAGGGTCTACTTCCCCCCTCATAGAAATTAAAGTAGATAAACAAATTGTAAAAAAAGATGAAAAAGTTAAAATTAAAGTTTCGTTAATTACTCAAAATGCTCCATCTTGTGAACCATTGGAAGTAAAAATTTGGTTAAGGACACCGAAATATAAATTGATTTCATTAATCTCTGACAGTTTAATTCAAAAATCATCTTCTTGCTGGAAGTGGGAAGAAAGTTATAATCTTTCCTCGCTTGGTACTTATCAACTTGGAGCTACTTTACGTAAAGCAGTAACAGGAAAGTTGATAGATGAAAAAGTAATTTATATCAGGTATTGCCCAAAATGAAAGTCTTAGAGCCTGTTTTGTAGCTATGTTTCGATTATTGGTAGAGCTACGACATAGAAAAGAATAATCGGGCATAAACCTAAATATATAGTAAAATCAATCTAAAAATATTACCATTTCAATAAGTTATAAAACATTTCCTGGTAGGCAGGAAGACTTCCTACTTTTGCGTTTTTTATACAGGGATGTGTATGGGGCAAAACAAGTCAACAGTTTTAAAGGAACTTGTATAGATGCAAAATAAGTTCTTAATTATAGGTGTAGACTCAGCCACCTTTGACATCATAGAACCCTTGGTCAAGCAAAACTCTTTACCCAACTTAAAGCATTTAATGGAAAAAGGATGTTGGGGACGATTGACTTCTACTATACCTCCTGTGACCCCTCCTGCCTGGACTTCTATTGTAACAGGAAAAAATCCGGGAAAGCACGGAGTTTTTGATTTCTATGCCTCTCCGTGTTCAGGTTATCGTCGCTCTGTGATCACGGCCAGGGCAAATAGAGCAAAAACGTTGTGGACAATTTTATCGGAAAGGGGGCTAAAAGTAGGAGCACTTAATGTTCCCCTTACTTATCCGCCAGAAAAAATAAATGGTTTTATTGTCCCAGGGATGCAGTATGCCTTATCACCCGAAAAGGATTTTACTTATCCTCCAAGCCTTTTAGCTGAGCTACAGGAAGCCTTAGGCAGTTATGAAGTGGTTTGGGGCGATTTAGAATCCCTTTATACTGATAAACTAGACGAATTCTGCCACAGGTGGGAAAAAATTCTGGAGATTAGAAAAAAAGCTACTTTGTATTTAATGCAAAAATATCCCTGGGATTTTTTTATGGTTGTTTTCTATGCGATAGACCCTGTTCAACATCACTTTTGGAAATTTTTTGACACAACGCATCCTTTACACAACCCCCGTTTAGCACAGAAATATAAAGATATCATTCCTTATTTTTATCAAAAAATAGATGAAGCCATTGGTGAAATTTTGCAACATGTGGATAAGAATACAAATGTAATTATTGTTTCTGACCACGGTGCCGGTCCTGAGCATAAAAGTTTTTACCTGAATTTGTGGTTATATAAAGAAGGATTACTAAAGTTTAAAGAAATCCCATATAATTTTTTAGCAAGGATAAAATGGCCTCACTTTATTTATAAAATACTTGGAAGATTGAAATTTCCAAGTATTGCATGGACCGTGTCTTTAGATCAACTCCGACTGTTGAGAAAATACATTGACCCCCGTGAAGGGTTGGAAGTAAGTTATTTTATTGATTGGTCAAAAACAAAGGCCTTTGCGGGTAATCACACAGAACAAGGGATTTATCTCAATGTAAAAGGCAGAGAACCTCAAGGAATAGTAGAACCTGGGGCAGAATATGAGAACCTCCGTGAATATATTATTCGCCGCCTTTATCAGCTCGAAGACTCTGATATTCGGGGGAAAGTGGTAAATAAAGTTTATAAGCGAGAAGAGGTTTATAGTGGTCCATATGTAAAATTTGCCCCAGATTTATTTTTAGTGCTTAAAAATGGAAGTTACCTGGCCCAAAAGGAATGTTATCCGGGTCCTCTCTTTCGCTATACAAACAAGACCACAGGCACCCATTCTTTTGAAGGT
Source organism: Desulfobacteraceae bacterium (assembly GCA_014237365.1). Lineage (GTDB taxonomy): Bacteria > Desulfobacterota > Desulfobacteria > Desulfobacterales > ETH-SRB1 > B13-G4. The sequence continues at coordinate 3,291 of JABZFQ010000058.1, forward strand.
ATTTTTATAGCCAAAGGAAAAAATATCAAAAAAGGTCAAGGATTAACGAAATTGCATGTAACAGATGTAACCCCCACTGTTTTACATCTATTAAATCAGCCAATTCCCCGTGATATGGATGGCCGGGTTTTAACAGAAATAACACAAAAACATGCGCATCCCCAATATTGCAAAGAATCATCCCAGATTCAACAAAGAGAAGAAGGGTTTTCTAAAAGGGAAGATGAGGAGATAAGAAACACCCTGCGAAATTTGGGTTACTTATAACACTACAGCGCAATTTTTCCCACCATGTCATTCTGAGCGACCGCAGGGAGCGAAGAATCTCTTTGTCAGGTTGAAATATTCCACTAAAAGCAAGATTCTTCGTTGCTTCGCTCCTCAGAATGACAACTTGCGTTGTAGCCTTAGGCTTTGCCAAGTATCGGGCAGTGTTACAGAGATTCTTTTGCCGAAGCCTTTGTACTCTGTACCGTGTCAGAATATCGAAGGCTGTAAAGGATGCAGAGCGGAAAAAAACGAGTAATAAAAAATGCTATTTATCTTTCGGGTGCCAGTTATATTGGAATGATATCCAGTGGCGTATTAACTATCCTTATGGCCAGGTATCTAGGGGTATCCGATTTTGGTAAATATGTGACAATATTTTCCTTTATTTCTTTTGGAAGTATATTAGCTGACTTTGGGATTCCTCCTATTATTGTGCGCAATGTATCAAAGGATTTAAGCTTGGGAAATACTTACTTTTTTAATTGTTGTTTTCTTCTTCTCCTCTTTTCAGTGATAGCCTTTTTCGTTATAAATGGAGCTGCCTTTGCTGTGTATGATGATAAGCAGCTAAAGTTTCTTATTTTAATAGCAAGCCTCTCTTTTTTTCCCAATGCAATTAGCGCCACTTGTGGTGGCCTTTTTAGGGCCTTTGAATACATGAAAATTCCTAGCTTGATAAATGCCTTGATGTCTATTTTCTTTTTTCTTATAATGTCCTTAATCCTGTTTACAGCTACCAACAAGTTGTTTGCACTGATAATTGCTCATCTATGCATCTCTTTGCTATATATAGGGGTAATAATAAGAGTATTAAAAAAACTCGTGAGATTAAATGTCCAAAAGATAGATTATTCCCTGTGCCTTTCTGTTTTAAAAGAATCCTTTGCTGTAGCTTTTATTCGCATGTTCGGTATCATAAACCAGCGTATTGACATAATTATGCTATCTACCATGAGTGGTGTGTCAACTGTGGGATTTTATGGGGTATCTAGTAGATTAATAAAATTTGTAAATGTGCCTTTTGCTGGTTTAGGGATGTCTTTATTGCCCAGGGTATCATCCTCTTCAAGAAAAAGCCAAAGCTTAAAAAGGATTTATGGAGAGGCGCAGAAATTCTATCTCTTCTTTGCATTTTTGATTGCAATAGTGGTTTTTGTCTTATCAAAGGAAATTATAAGCATTCTGTTTGGTAGTGATTACGTTGCAGGACAAAGCCACATTGCCCTGAGGATCCTGATTCTGAGCTTTCTCTTTAATAAAATAAGTGGGCCGGCAGGTGTTGTTATATTAAGCCTGAAAGAAAGGATGAATAAATTGATCCCATTTGCATTTGCAGTAGCTCTTTTAAGCGTCACATTGAATCTCTTTTTGATACCCCGTTATGGTATAATAGGGGCAAGCTTTGCCACACTGACTTGTGCTATGGTAATGACGGCTATAAAACTTTTTCTGGTAAAACAGATAGTTAAAGTAAAAAATGGGGTTTCCTGATAGGACTCAGGTATGAAGATCCTTCACGTAAACGACAATTACTGTCACTTGGGAGGAACAGAAAAATATCTTTTAGATACATGCTGCGCATTGGAAGGGGCAGGCCATCAGATTATTATTATTTCTTCTTCAGGCAGGGGGCATATCAGGGTTCGGGGGAGAAAGGAGTATTTTGTAAAGTCTTCTTACGGTTTAAGAAGCGGCTTAAGAATCTGGGATATGTATAAGGAGATAGTCGAAAGGGAGAGACCTGATATTATCCACCTGCATAATACTCATTATTTTATTAGCCCTCTTATCATAAAGAGACTATGGAGGTTGAAGCCTACAATCAAGTTTGTCCATGATGCCAGGTTTTTCTGCCCAAGTCTTGGGAGAAAGGTTATTCCGGCTTCAAATGAAATATGTCCGTATCCTGTAGGACGCCACTGTTTTAATCAAATGGGTTGCTATCCATTTCATTTCAATGGGGGCAATGTGCTTGAGAACCTTCAGAAATTCGTCTTGGTTTGTTACGAATTACGGATCTCAAGAATGCTGGATCGGATCGTTGTTGGAAGCCAGTATATGCATGATGAACTTGTAAGGAACAAATTTGCAGTGGACAGGATAAAGAAAATACCCTGTTATACAGATAAGAATAAGGGTTGTGATATTGGGAAATGTAATGAAGAAAAGGGACTTATCCTATGTATAGGTAGATTTGAAGGAGGAAAGGCTTTACCACTGTTTATTGAAGCCTTGAATTATCTAAAAGATCAGCAATGGCATGCAGAGATAATTGGAGACGGGGGATTTATTGAGGAGTCAGAAAAACAGGTTAAAAGATTAGGATTAGAAAAGAGAATTAAATTTGTTGGCAGGCTCTCAAGTGATGAGATAGACAGATCTTATAATCGATGCAGTATGATAGTAATGCCATCGATAACCCCAGAGTCTTTTGGAATAGTGGGGATTGAGGCTATGGCTTTTAGTAAACCAGTAGTAGCATTTGATTCCTGTGGTGTAAGGGAATGGTTGGCAGATGGAGAAACAGGATTCCTCGTAAAACGGCGAGATATCAAAGAGTTGGCTGGCAGGATTTCTCAATTATTAGAAGACGAAGGGCTGGCCAGAAAGATGGGACAAAGAGGAAAAGAGCGTATAGAGAAGCGCTATCGCAAAGAGATACACCTAAAGCAACTCCTCACCATATATGAAGAAGCCATCAACAGCAGGAGAGGGAGAGGGATACCAAGATGAACATTGGGATAGATATCCGCCCTTTGACCTTCTTGAACGATAGTAGGGTCGGAATATATCAGTATACCTACAACCTTGTCTCGAACCTCCTGGCCATTGACTCTCACAATGACTACACCCTTCTATCCACCTTTGGAGGGTTTCGAGGCGACGTGAGAATAGCGGGTAAGTTTGTCAAGAGATTTTCCGGAAGGCTTTCGAACTTGCTTTTGGAGCGACTTCCCCTCCCCATTGAATGGCTGATAGGTAGGGTGGATGTCTTTCACGGACTCGACTATTTCCTCCCACACTGCTTTTGCTGTAAATCTATTGTGACCATTCATGACCTTATTGTTCTAAAACATCCCGAATTTTTAAAGCCCGAAATGGTTGTCTCTTCCCAAAAAAGGATATATTCATCGGTCAAACGGAGTGATGCAATAATAACCGTATCAAATTTTACAAAAGGGGAGATTGTGGATTTGCTCAATATCCCCGAGGAACGGGTGAGGGTTATCTACATAGGTATGGCTCCAAACTTCCGTCGTGTAAAAGACAGGGCAAAAATAGAGGAGGTAAAAGCCAAATATGGTGTAAAGGGGCCGTATCTGTTATTCGTAGGCAGGGTTGAGCCGAAAAAAAACATCAAAACGTTGATCCGTGCGTGTGTAGAGTTGCGAAATGCAACGATCTACAAATATCCTCTCCTTGTTGTTGGGGAAAAAGCATGGGGCTTTCAAGCAGTGTGGGAGATTGTTCAGCAATTCCATGCAGAAAACGATACCATCTTTACGGATGTTGTGGATGGTGATGATCTTCCATGCCTGTATAGTGGTGCCGAACTTTTCATATTCCCTTCCCTGTTTGAAGGGTTTGGAATCCCTGTTACCGAGGCTATGGCTTGTGGGACGCCAGTGGTAGCTTCAAATCAGACATCCATCCCGGAAATAGCGGGCGATGCCGCTCTTCTGGTTGATCCTCTGAGTGTGGAGGAATTGGCAGGAGCTATGCATAACGTGCTTTCGAACCCTTTACTAAAAAGGCAACTTGTTGAAAAAGGACTCGAACGGGTGAAGACCTTTTCCTGGGAAAATACGGCAAGGGAGACGATATCCCTTTATCAGGAGGTATGTGGACATGTATAGGAAATTAATCAAAAATACCCTTTCGGTCTCTATAGACTTTCAGATAATTAATTTGAGTGTAACCAAAATAGAACATTTGTAATTGGGAAAAAACAAAACGTAACAGTTCAGTGCTATCGTCATTCCGGCTTCAGGCCACCTTTGCCCGATCTCAAATCACAAAAATATTGAAATAGCTCGCCATTCCATCAACTTTTGTGATCTGAGATCGAACAAATCTGACCCAAATCTGTGCGCCTACTTGTGGAAGTTAATTCGTCCACGTTCCTAACAGGTTCTGAGACAAAACTGTGAATATAGAGAAGATTATTATCATAGGCGCGGGTATGACGGGGCTTGCTGCAGGTTACTCGTCTCAGGCGGTGATTTATGAGGCGGCGGAGACTCCGGGCGGAATATGCTCTTCCTATTATGTGCGTCCTGATGAGACCGAGCGCTTATATACAATGCCGTCAGATGGCGAGGTCTATCGTTTTGAAATAGGGGGCGGACATTGGATTTTTGGAAGAGATTGTGCTGTGTTACACTTTATCCGTCGATTGACCCCTCTGAGGTCTTATCATCGCAGATCCGCGGTATATTTTCCCAGGCGTGATTTGTATGTGCCCTATCCTATCCAAAATCATCTCTCTCATCTTGATACGGAGATCGCGGTAAGAGCATTGACCGAAATGACCTCAACTTCAACAACTTCATACGGCACTATGGCTGAATGGCTGCAAGTAAACTTCGGGTGGACACTATGTGAAATATTTTTTCATCCATTTCATGAGTTGTATACATCCGGGCTATGGAAGCAGATTGCTCCACAGGACAGTTACAAATCTCCTGTAAACCCAATACTTGCTATCAGAGGCGCTTTGGACAATGCCCCACCTGTGGGTTACAATATGACCTTTGTTTATCCGGCTGATGACCTCAGTACGTTTGCCCGGCGGATGGCCTCTTACGTTAACGTTCATTACGGAAAGCGAGTGGTGCAAGTCGATATCAAACGCAAGGAAGTAAAATTTGCCGATGGAAAGACTGCAAGGTATGAGCATCTTATTTCTACGTTGCCATTAAATAAAATGATGGAAATAACAGGTCTCCATGTAGATGCGGAGATTGATCCATATACTTCGGTACTGGTTATCAATATCGGAGCAATTAAGGGGCCTCGGTGTCCGGAAGATCACTGGCTTTACATCCCCGAGAGTAAGGCAGGGTTTCATAGAGTGGGCTTTTACAGCAACGTGGATGCATCCTTTTTGCCGGCTTCGATGCGAAAGAAAAACGATCAAGTCAGTATCTATGTGGAGAAAGCTTATCCCGGCGGTCACAAACCCGCTGAGGATGAGATACAGCTCGTATGCCGACAGGTGATAAAAGAGCTTCAGGAGTGGGGTTTTATTGATAGAGTCGAAGTGGTAGATCCCACATGGGTCGATGTAGCATACACATGGTCATGGCCTGGCTCACGCTGGAGGCAGGAAGCTTTGAGTGTCTCAGAGGAACATGACATCTACCAGGTGGGCCGCTATGGGCGCTGGCTGTTTCAGGGAATTGCAGATTCGATAAGAGATGGGTTTGTTGTGGGAAGCGCTTTTAAGGGAATGTAAACATTGTTTGAGCTGCCACATGAATAGCCTTAAGATAGCATACATACTGCCTGTTTACTGGCCGGCTATCGGCGGATGTGAGATACATACTCACGAGCTGGTAAAAAGACTTTCTGACAAGCATAAGATAAAGGTTATTACCCAGATCAACAATCAAGACGACAAACTTAAGAGAGAATTATGGTTTGCCGCCATCCTTCAGGCCCCAGGAAAGGTTACAAAGTACCTTGATCATAAAGCCGAAGTTTACCGGATCCCTTTACATCTACTTCAAAAAGCATTCTTATTCCCGCTTGCGCGAGTGCAAAGTACAAGAATACCCGGCCCAGTACGGGACCCTTTGGCAATCTTATTATCGAAGTTTTTTGAAAAGAAGTTGATGGAATTTGTTGCAGATTGTGACCTCATCCACTGTGTCCATGGAGGTGTTTCATACCTGGGGTATGCTGCATTAAAGGTGGCAAAAAAAAAACAGATCCCTTTTGTTTATACACCAGTGCCTCATTTTTACTATCAAGAGGGATATGCAGAAATGAGGTTTGCCCCTCGAGGTTGGATGAATAGATTCTGGTTTAACATCTGTCGGGAGGCTGATGCATTAATCACCATGACCGATTTCGAGAAAAAATTCTTTGTTAAGAAAGGGGTTCTGGCAGAGAAGATCTACCATGTTGGAGTGGGACCGGTTTTATCCAATAACGGCAATGGGCTGGAGTTTAGGAGAAAATACCATGTCGATGGGAAATACATAGTTTTATTCTTAGGACGAAATGTAGAATACAAAGGTATTGAAGAAATTTTGTTAGCGGCAAGGAAGGTATGGCAAAGGTATCCGGATGTCTACTTTTTCTTTGTCGGGCCCCAGGAGGGCCGTGCAAAGCAGATTTTTGCAAATTATATAGATCGCCGAATAATTACAACCGGTTCAGTGAGTCTATCTGAAAAAACCAGCGCCTTGATGGCCTGTGATATCCTTTGCATGCCTTCTCTCCAGGAGAGTTTAGGCGGAGTCTTTATAGAGGCCTGGATGTATGAAAAACCCATCATTGGCGGGAATATCCCGCCGATCAGAGAACTGACCGGCAATGGTAAAGGGGGCTTTTTGGTCAATCCCAACCCTGAGGAAATTGCTCGCCGGATCATTAATCTACTGGAAGATAGGAATTTAAGACAAGCGATGGGTAAGTGGGGAAAAGAAAAGGTCCTGGCCAACTGCACATGGGAAAAGATTGCCGGTAAATTGGAGAACATCTACACACAACTGGTAGCTTAGAAGTATTATGTCTCTTTTCAATTGAATTTAGAGGAAACTTAGGATGTTAACAAACGAAAATATCATTTGCATATCGTGGATAGATTGGGAGCCAATCCCCTTGGTAATGCATCAAATGATGACTCGGTTGGCAAAAAAAAACAGGGTGCTATTTGTCAATCATACATACCCTCTGTCGCTATTTATCACCTGTCCAAAGATGTCAGAAAACTTATGGCAAAAACTAAAAAAATGGAGGAGTGGCGTAAAACAAGTCACTAATAATCTTCATACATATACTCCTCCGCCTTTGTTAATGGACTGCGGCTATTCCGGAATCAATGATCAATTCAATCAAGCGTATATTAAAAATTCCATCTTAAAAGTAGCCAGGAAATTAAAATTTAAATCTCCAATATTGTGGATCTATAATCCTTATGCAATATATCCAAAAGGAAAATTTGATGAAAAACTGGTATGTTATGATTGTAATGACGATATGGCATCCCTATTGTCAAGGTTTCAGTATAAAAAAAGAAATCTGCGACGTATAGAGGAAAAATTCGTAAAAAGAGCCGATATTGTTTTTACCACCTCACAAACTCTCTATCAATCAAAAAAAAATATTAATCCAAACACCTATTACTTTCCATCTGGTATAGATGTTGAAGTCTTCTCCAAAGCTCTATCGCCATTTACAAAAATTCCTATTGAGATGCAAAGCATAAAAAAGCCGATTGTTGGTTTTATAGGAGGGATGGTCAGTTCCAAGATGAACTGGGACTGGATCGAAAAGCTCTCCAGGTCCCTTCCATATCTGTCTATTACGCTTGTGGGACCAGAAACTGAACCTGCTCCCTCCAAAATCAAAGGCTTACCTAATGTATATTTTTTGGGTGCAAAGCCCTTTCACAATCTGCCGGAATACTTAAAGGCCTTTGATGTGGGTATTATTCCATACAAGGAAGGAGAATTTTTAAGAAATTGTTTTCCTACTAAAATTTTTGAGTATTTTGCAGCAGGAAAACCCGTTGTGTCGGCAGATATCCCCGCTTTGAGAGGCTTGCAGCCCTTGGTTAGGCTATGTAAAGCCTCGGATGAATTTGTTGCGTCTGTTGAAAGTTTTATTAAGAAAGGCTATAGTAATGAACAAAAGACCAGATGTATTGACCTGTCAACAAAGTATACCTGGGATGAAAGGGTTAAAAAAACGTCTGCCCTCATCAATGATTTGCTTTCAAAAAAATCATTTTTGTGACAGCGGTATGACAAATAGATTTTTAACCATTTGAATTGGGAACGTGGATGAAATAACTTCCCCAACTATACCTCGGAAGATCATAAATTGCGTTTTTTTCGGTGAGCAATGAGCATCAAGAGCAAGGCGCGAAGGTGCGAAATAGCAAGCTATTTCAAGCCTGAGCAACGCAGCTATTGGTGTTCAGTGCCAGCGAAAAATCGCAAGTTGTGGCCTTTCGAGGTATATGCAGCCGCACAATACGACTGAGAAGGACTCATGGAAAAATATTTTACGATTTTGGAAAATAGGATGCAGACAGAGTGAAAAAGACTCTGAAAAACCTCTTCTTTTTTTTTCTTCAAGATATAGGGAAACGGTTCGAGAAAAGAGTTAAGCGACAGATTGATAAAGAGCAGATAAGAAAAATCTTGATCTTTGAAAATGGTGGGATAGGAGATCTTTTAAAAGTTTTTCCTGTGATAGAGGCATTAATGGCCAACTTTCCTGATGCCTCTATCTCTATTGTAGTGGCCAAGCCATCAAGGGAGATCCTATATGTGTTTCCTGGGAAAAACATCTTTTCTGAAATATTCGAGTTTGATCTTAAAGGTGACCACCGGGGTATCTTGAGGAAACTGCGCTTCATCCTTTCCTTGAGGAAAAGAAACTATGACATGATTTATGTTCCGGCCAAAGGGGATGGGATGCGAGAAATAAGCACAATGGCCTTTCTCAGTAGGATACCACACAGAATAGGTTTTAAAAAAGACGGTTTCGGTAGTCTTAATACCGTCACATCAAAGTTTGAGGAGGATATTCCTATCTTAACACAAAACCTTTCTCTGTTAAAGGGTTGTGGGTTGAATGTTTGGGAAGAGGAAATTAAGGTAAAGATCTCTGAAGATGATTTGGCCTTTGCCCATAGAATGCGTTTAAAGAAAGATGCTCTTCCTCTATTTGTTATTCATCCTGGCGCCTCCTGGTATGGTTTATATAAAATGTGGGGGGTTGAAAACTATAAGATGTTGATCAATCAGCTCCTGAAGGAATTTAAGGCGACGGTTATATTGATAGGGAGCAAGGATGAAGAGGAGATGGGAAAACAGATATATGATGGGGTAGGCAACCCGTTCCTCATAGATATGACTGGCAAAACGACCATCCCCCAACTATCAGCGATCATAAAAGAATCCGATTTGTTTATAGGGAGCGATTCAGGCCCTTTACACATAGCCTTAACCGTAAAAGTTCCCTCGGTGGCTATTTTTGGGCCCACCTCCCCTGAACAGATCATAAGCCCTTCCCATAGGGATAGATGTATGGTGGTAAGAAAGAAAATAGGTTGTAGTCCCTGTTATTTACATCAATCCAATGTTGTTCCTTCATGCAGAAAGATAAGGTGTCTTAAAGAAATTTCAGTAGAAGATGTGCTGAAGGCCATAAGAAAAGTTGCAACTATAAAGTGTGACAAAGAAATTGGAAAAAAAGGAGAGGTTAAAAAAACAGAGATTGTATAGACTTTACTTTCGTTTTTTTGAACAACGAACTGTTTTTACCTTATTTTTAAAAGATGACAAAAATTGCGAAAATAAAATGCAAGCAAATTGGAAATTGTTGTTAGGATGAAGATAGGAATAGACGCAAGGCAGATACACCATCGAGGGGTTGGCCGATATATCAAGGAATTAATCAGACACTTGGGCCTGATTGATCAAGAAAACGACTACTTCATCTACTTTTCTTCAAAAAAGGATTTAGAAGAGTATGGCACCAATATCGGGTCTTTCACATCCATCTATATCCCGACTCCAGCCTTACAGTTGCATCGTCAACCACTGTTGATCAATCGACTGCGCAAAGATAGGCTCAATGTCTTTCATGTGACTGACCATTGGTTTGTTCCACTGTTCTCCTTCTGCCCTGTTATCACCACTGTCCATGATTTGATGGTAAAGACTTATCCTGATGCCCTATCATTCATGACACGGATATACAGTCTGATTATGACCTCCTGGGCATTTAAAAAGAGTTCCAATATTCTGACTGTATCCGAGTTTAATAAAAAAGAGTGTCTTAAGTATTACCCGGGCAGCAAACAGAAGACTTCAGTCATCTACCATGGGATCAACAAAGATGATTTCTTCCCTCTCCAGGAGGATGGAAGGATCAAGGTAGTAAAGAATAAATATGGTCTTGAAACTGACTACTTTCTGTTTGTCGGGTCTTTATTGGAATATAAGAATCTATCCATCCTGATGAAGGCATTTGCCCAACTACCTCTCTCGTTGAGATTTAAGTATCATCTTGTCATCGCGGCCAAAATTGATTCAAGGTACGACCATACCTATTCTCAAACCCAGAACCTGGGAATAAAAGATCAAGTTCACTTCCTCAACTTTGTTTCTACTGCTGATCTGGTAGCTTTGTATAATGCGGCAATAGCCTTTGTCACTACATCTCTTTATGAATCTTTCTGTTTTCCGATGTTGGAGGCCATGGCCTGCGGGACACCCGTGATTGCTTCAGATACCATGGCCTTTTCGGAGATAGCAGGCAATGCCGCTCTTTTGGTGGATCCATCTGATGCGGTCCCTTTGAGAGAGAGCATGGTCCAGATCATAGAGGATCAGAATTTAAGGAAGTCATTAAGCCAAAAGGGGATCCAGAGGGCACAGGCCTTCTCCTGGACAGTTACGGCTCAAAAGACACGGAAGATATATGAAAAATATAAATGTTTCTGTCATCATCCCTCTTTATAATGCTGTCTGTGAGATTATGACATGCCTCCACGCTTTGATCAACCAGACTTACCCCAAAAATAACTACGAGATAATCGTGGTCAACGATGGTTCCTACGATGGTTCAGAAAAAGTGGTTAAGATGTTTGAGGAAGTAATTCTCATTAATCAGACCCACCAGGGTCCAGGAGCGACACGCAACAATGGGGCAAGTCACGCTCAAGGCAAGATCATTCTCTTTATTGATGCAGACTGCATTGCTATACCTGCATGGTTAGAAGAGATGGTGAAATGTTTTGAGGAAGACAGCAATATCGTGGGGGTTCAAGGGGCATACAAGACCGATCAGAAGAGACTGTTGGCCAGATTCTCCCAAATAGAATTTGAAGAAAGGTTTGAGATGTTGAAGAAGAAAGATGCCATAGACTTTATCGGCTCCTTTTCGGTAGGGTTTAAGAAGGAATTCTTTCAGGAGGCTGGCGGCTTCAAATCCCATCTCATTATGAATGAAGACATCGATCTCTCCTACAGGATGACTGAGATAGGTGGAAGACTCATCTTTAATCCATCTGCTGTCGTCTACCACCAACATCGGGAGACGTTGTGGAAATATGTGAGACTGAAATTCTGGCGAGGCTATTGGCGTACTTTGGTCTACAGAGAATTCCCGCACAAGACAGTTTCAGACTCCTATACCCCTTACTCTTTAAAGCTGCAAGTTGTCCTTATCTATATCTTATTGTTCTCTGTCTTGTCTAAGATATGCTTCTCTCTTTCCCCACATCTCATAAGTGGTACGGTTGCCATCACCTGCCTGACTATGGTAAAATTTATTCTGTTTGCGGTAAAGAGAGATTTTTTAGTGGGTCTTCTGTCCCCTCTATTCTTATGGGCAAGGGCCGTCTCTATTGCCCTGGGTGTGGGGGCTGGCCTTATCGGTATGATCAGAACGAGAAGGTAAGAGCAATGAAGAAAAAAGGTTTCTGTCTCATTCTATGGTTGCTCCTTTCATTGAGCACATTCCTATCAGCTTCTGTTGGGGAAGAGACGGGTATATATGTGGATGCCTCAAATGAGATAGGCGAACTTCCATATCTATTCCGCCCAGGTGTCTTTATGTGGTTTCTTTTAGATGGAAAGAGGGAAGATGTCCAGGAAAAACTCTTCTCTGAAAACAAGATCGGTGCCTTAGTGATATCATTAGAATTGGATGTGCTCATCAGTTCCAAAGATTTTGATGATCTTAAAATCAAACTTTCTAAGATAGATCCTCTGGCCTTAAAGGTCAAGGAGGCGGATGCCGATCTGAGGGTCTTAATCTTTGGTATGCCAAAATGGCTTTCTTCGAGTACATCTAAGAGACATTTAGGCCCTGGGCAGTCAGGGGTAATAGCCACGGGCTCTCCACCGAAAGATTATGAGAAATGGAGCAAGGTGGTGGAAGCAATTGTGGACCATTTCAGCAACCAATTGGAGATAGAGGCTAAATACAGTATTTGGGCTGAGCCCAACACTTTCACTTGGCAAGGGACAGAGGAAGAGTATTTAAAACTCTACAAGTATTCTGTTTTGGGAGCAAAAAGGGCTAATCCAAAGGCAAAGATAGGCGGACCAGCAGTTCTGTGGCCTTTCTCGATAAAAAACGATCCTCCCGATACCTCTTTTGATAATCAGCCTATGGTCTATAATCTTATCAGATACTGCAGCCAAACAGGCCTGAAGAAATTGGGGCTCTCAAGGCTTCCGATAGACTTTGTCGAATGGCATGATTTTAACAAAAATCCATTCAGTCCATCTTCGTGGGAAGAACCAGCCAGACAGATAAGGGGATGGCTGAAACAGTTTGGGTACAGCGAAGATACAGAACTGTTTGTCAGTGAATGGAGTACCTTTGAGGGTAACTACAACCCCTCTAATCCGTATGCCAGCCATGAACACGATACTGAGTTTGTGGCGGCATATATCGTCCCTACCCTCATGGCTATGGAAAAGGCAGGTATAGAGAGGGCGGCCTTTACGACATTGTACGAAGGGAAGAAACCTGGGCAGGAAAGAGAGTTTGTAGCAAACTACGGCTTATTCACTAAAAGTATGGTCACCAAGGCGGGTTATAATGCCTTTAAGGCCTTAAGCATGATGGAGGGGAAGAGATTAAAGGTAAACTTCAAGGATCCTTTTATCGCAGGATTGGCCACAAAGAAAGATGACAAGCTTTACCTTCTCTTCTCCAGTTTTATCCCGACCAAGAAGATGATAAAAACCTCAGCGATTGGGGAATTGAAGGCTATGGGTTACAGGAAGAAGGATCTATCCTCCTCCAAGATCGATGTGAAACTGTTAAACGACATCTTATCAGGAAGAGTTCCACTGGAAACAGTCGACCTTCCGGCGGAACTAAAAGGCTATGCAAAGAAGCTGCTCGATAGATACAAGATGAAGAGAGAGAAGCCAGAAAGCTTGGAGATCCAATGGACAAATCTGCCTTTTGATGGAAAAGTAAAGTATGAGAGATACCTGATAGATGCAGAGCATAGCAATGCTTATGCAGTCAGGAAACGCTTAGAGGAAGCGATTGGCTCAGCAAAAAAGGATGCCCGCCAAAAGGCAGTGGAATATTTAAGGACTAAGGGTTATTTAGAGAGAAAGATTCAGCAGTGGTTAAAACTGAAAAGGAGACATATTGTCCCAAAAATGCTTTCAGAAAATGAGCAGAAAGACCTCAAAGAGGCCTTTGCTTTATACAAAGATGCCTATTTTAGGGGCATCGACGAGATCAATGAGTGGCCCCAAGTGAGGCTGAACAAGGTTGAAGAAAGAACCGTTGATCTTCCATCGACAAGGGAGTACCTGAAAGAAATTATGGTCAGCCCTTATTCCGTAAATCTTATCATCATCTCAAAGAATGAGTAGGTTAAGATACCTTGCCCCCCTTCTTTTAGGTGGGTCTATTGGGCTTTTGGTCGGATATGATCCCTTCATAAAAGACCGTTTCAAGATTGAATTTCAATACCAAAATCTTTTGAGCCTCTTCCCGTATAAATTTTCGACAGTATTCATCCTTTTGGTGATAGGCACAGTCGTAGGCATAGTTTACATCTTTAAAAATATTAAGTGGGCCTTTGACCATAAAGTGGAAATATTTATTGTCTCATTGGTTACCACCAACCAGTTGACGAGTTTAACAGGCAGGATTGATTTAAGTGATCTGGTCGCCATATTGTTTCTTATCCTCTTCTTCGTCTACAATTTTACATACCCAGAATATAAATTAGAGAAGAATCCTATAAACCTTTTGAACCTCCTTCTGTTCGGTTTCGCCTTTCTCTCCACAGGAATAAACGCAAAAGGAAGTATTATAGCGCTGCTTGTGCTGACAATGCCCCTGATTAAGGCATTGATGGTCTTCTTCCTTGTTGTCAATCTGGTTAGAAAAAGGCATCAGGCCATATTTTTTTTAAAGACATTCATCGTGGTCACCACCTTCTCGGCGTTTTTAGGTATTATTCAGGAAATCATTTATTTCTTCACTCACATTGCCTTGGTGGGGGTCATGGACGATAAGGCTAAAGATTTTATATTTGAGTATACATCTTATGGGAACTTCTTGAGGGTACCAGCCCTGACAGGATGGTATCTGAGTTTGGCAAATCTTGTGTCCATAAGTTTGGCTATCATCTTCAATTTTTTACTCTATCCTGAGGTGCTGGGGAAAAAACAGAAACAGAGGCGTTTTTTAATCATAGCCTTGATTATCAACAGTATCGCTTTATTCTTGACCTTCTCCAGGACTACCTATCTGGCCGTCTTTATCTTGATTATAATCTCCGTTATGGTAAAGAAATCCTCTCTTTTACTGCACTTTGTCGTTTTTGGGATAGCCTTATTGGCCTTGGGTCACCTTATGGGTTTGTCAACTGTTTTCTACGAGCATATGGAGACAGATATTCATGTCCTCGGAGATGTTGGGATCAGGACAAATCTTGCCAGGGATGCCATAGAGGGTTCGATGCACAAAAAACCCTTATTCGGTGTAGGGCACTGGAAGGGAATTATCCATACGGTAAATGTCAACGGGTGGCCCGTCCATAACGCCTTTATCCTGGCGATCAATGAGATTGGGCTGTGTGGCTTTCTTATCTATTGCTCCATATACATTGTCATTTTTTACAGACTTATTATGACAATGGCCTTGGTCAGGGAGTCACAGGACAAAGTAATTTTAAAGGGTTTAATCCTTGGGTACCTCGCATTCTTAATCAATATCCAGTTCCATCCCAGTTTCATCAGCAATTTCCATTGGATATACTTTGGATTCCTTGAGAGCATCCATTCTTCATTGAGAAAAACGTATCTGGAACGTAGAGTTCCTCAAGAAGCGAGACCTTTGAATTGCTGCTATTTTTGAATAATCGAGATTTGTAACTCATAGATTTTACTTTATGCAAACTTTAAAAAAGTGAGAAATTCAAAGGTGTTGAAGCAAAGGACGCTGAGGAGAGGGAGATTTGAGGTGTTAGAATGTAATCTATGTGAAGCGAAATCACAAAGATCACGGTATCATCTTGATCAATTAGAAATACTTCAATGTACCAATTGTGGATTGATATTCACGAATCTTGTCGAAAAACCAGATGAGATTGCCAAGGATTATTCACGCAATTATTTTAAAGAGAGAGACGAGTATTATTTTCGAAACCCTGTAGAGGATCCCCTTAGAGGAGTTGAGGATAGCAATATACTTGATTTTAAGCAGTGGCTGAAGAAAATAGAGTCTTACAAACCTGCAGGAAAGATCCTCGATGTGGGTTGTGCAACAGGTGTATTTCTCGCTCTGGCTAAGGAGAGAGGGTGGGAGCCATATGGCGTAGATATTTCTGGGTTTGCTGTGGGGCATGCGCGGAAACGCTTTGGCATTGAAGGGTTTGTCGGAAATATAACAGCGGCGAAATTTCCGGATAATTATTTTGACGTTATTACACTCCTTGATGTTATTGAGCATTTCTCAAACCCTGTGGAACAGTTAATCGAGGTTAGACGGATATTAAAACACGATGGAATTGTTTTGTTGAACACTCCAAATGAAAAATCATTTATGAAGATTCTTGCACATGGCATATATGCTATAACTCTTGGAAGAATTCAGTATCCTGTAAGAAAGCTTTATCACCGATATCACCTATACTATTTTTCTCCAAAAACCTTTCAACAGACCTTAGAAAAAAGTGGTTTTGAAGTTATTGAGTTGACAAAAAAGACTATCCCTCTTGTTAAAGCCCGCGGACTTAGAGTAGAGAAGATTATGGTCAAAGGCCTCTCTTTTTTTGAAAAGATATTTCATTGCGAATACGAACTCATATCTATCGCCCGCAAGAGAGAAAAAAAGTGGTAGTTGAGCAACCAGGAAATGGCGGACAATAATGGAAGAACGAACTTTATTGGATTATTGGCTTGTCTTGTATAGAAGAAGGAAATCTATTGCTGTGGTAATAATTTCCGCAATACTTGTGGCATGGATACTAAGCAGAGTATTGCCCCCTGTTTATGAGGCCAAAGCGGTATTTTTCGTACCTACCATGCCCGATGCTATTTCCTTTTACAGCCCTGATACTTTCCAACAAATGGCCAGGAATCCTCTAATGCCGTCTTCTCATCAAGAAGCAAGCGCAGCTTATATCGGAGTATTAAAGAGCAAAGCCATTGCCCAATTGGTTCACAATGATTTTCCACAAAAGAGTATTAATACGTTATTAAGAAAGGATGTGGATTTTAGCCTAAGCAATGAATATATGTTGGAGATATATGTAAGGGACAAAGAGCCTGAACTTGCCGCCGGCATCGCCAATGCCTATGTTAAATATTTCAATGAATTAATGGCTGGTTATTCACTTGACTCCACATCTCAAAAAATCTTATCCATTGCAAGTCAAGTCAAGGATACCAAAAGACGCTTAGATCAGGCAAGGAAGCAATTGCAAAATTTTCAAGAAACCAACAGCACAACCTTTTTAGATGAGGAAATAAGACAACTTATTTCAGAAAAGACCAATTTTCAGGTAAAATTGGAGGATACTCGTGTAAAATTAAAAGAGACACAGAAAAGAATACATGCCTTGGAAAAACAACTGGAAACAGAGGCCAACTTGTTTATCTCCACAGAAGTTATAATTACCAGTCCTCTGGTAGATGATCTAAAGAAGCAGCTTTCAGGTTTAGAAGTTGAGATGGCTGGCATGAAGGCAGAGTTGAAAGAGGAACACCCGCAGTTTGCTGCTTTAAAGAATCAGCGCCAAAAACTAACGGAGACATTAGGAAAAGAGATAGACAGGTTAATCAAAAGTAAAGTAAAGGCACCAGATACCTTTTACGAAAAACTCAGGCGGGACCTGGTGATACTTCTTGCGGATGATGTGAGTTTAAGCGCCGGCATAGCCGGATATAATACCGTGCTAAAAAGCATAGAAAGAAGACTTTCAAAAATTCCCTCTCTGCAGTCTGAGCTGGACATGTTAACCATTGAAGTACAGAGATACCGGAAACTGCTGGAATCTCTAAGGATCAGCTTAGAAGAGGCCAGAATGCAAGAGAAAAGAGAGATGCAAATAGCGATAGTGGTTGATGAAGCCAGACCACCAACGGGACCATCATTTCCCATACTTTGGTTAAATGTTCTGGTTGCAGGGATATTTGGTCTGATTGTAGGGGTATTTTACTGCTTTTTTGTGGATTATGTTGAGAGGATAAGCAAAGAGCGCAGATTGGGGATAGCGGAGTTTTCTCAATATATTGATTGAGCCCTAAGGATTTTGGATGTTAAACGATCTTCCGGAATGGTTTAAAAAAAGAATTCAGAAAAAAGAAACAATAACTGTTTTAGAACAGTTGCAATCTGAAGAGGATGAGAAGGGAAATATTTCCCGACCCCCTATTTTGTTTCTGAGAAAATACCATAAGCACTTAGAGTATACCGGAGGGGTACTGTTTGGCTCGTTAATAAGCGTTGTATCTTTAATCTTTAATTTCCTGTTGTTTGTGTGGTTATTACATATAAAATTTTGAACGGACAGGGGGGTGAATTTTTTGGAGTGCCATTTTTCAAGGGTCTCACGGAGGGATTTTGTTTGACAAGTAGTACTGAGAATAAAAAAAATGTAATTGCAGAAATAGAGAGATACCGGACAAAAATTCGGAAAAACCTTCTTTCTAAGCTTTTAGAAAAAAGGAATCTCATGGAAAAGGAAGGCAAATATTTTTATGAGGGTAAGTGGCTTGATAGAGCAAAGATAGTAGCGTTTCAAGAGGCTGCGAAAAGAAGAGATAGGATAATTTTTCTTGAAATAAGTGCCCTTTTCTTATTTATAATTGCCACTATTCTTGGATTGCTAAAGGGGTTAACTGCATTCCTTTTACCAATGTGAGGAAGTTAAGGGATTTTTATTAAGGAACGGGGACAAAATAATTTCCCCAAGTAGGCGCATAGATTTGGGTCAAATTTGTTTGATCTTAAATCACAAAAGTTGATGGAATAGCCTATCTATTTTGATATTTTTGTGATTTGAGATCGGGCAAAGGTGGCCTGAAGCTGTGATGCATAGTTGGGGAAGTTATTTCGTCCCCGTTTCTAATATAAGCCAGCAACTTAATTTGATGGAAAAGCAGCGAACGCAAATGAAAGATATTCCCGAGAACTACAAGAAAGAGGGTTCACAGTCAACTCGTAGACAAAGAGGTTGAGTATTGGAGGGAGTTTAAAAGTATTCTGACACTGAAACAGAATAAACAATTCTGGAATATCTTTGCGAAAAGCAGACTGAAAAAGTAGATGTATAGAGAAAACAGATGAACAGTTTAGAGACCGTAGTAAAATGTATAACAAAATTACTGTAGATAGAGTTCTCTATATAAAGGGGATAAAAATGGGAAGAATAATCACATCAGTAAAAATCGAGAATCTAACTGATCAAGATGCTAGAATTCGTTGCGATGCTTTAGTCGATACCGGTGCTTCTTATATGGTATTACCCAGTGCATGGCGAGATCGGCTGGGTGAATTGGATGAAATCACTACGGTTCCACTCGAAACTGCAACGCAAGAAACTGTTGAGGGTAAAATCTGTGGACCTGTACGGATCCAGATAGAGGGATTTAGGCCAATTTACAATGAAGTTCTGTTCATTGATATGAAACCCGAAAACGGAGAATATGAGCCTCTGATCGGATACGTAATTTTGGAACAGTCTCAAATCGCAGTAGACATGTTAGGTCACCGTCTTATTCCAGTGAAGAGGATGGACTTAAAGTAAAAAAAAGAAAGTATCGTCTCCAGTTCATGGAAAAACTCGCGCTGTGGCCTTAACATTCCCTTGTAATCCAAGTGCGTTTGCCCTGGTTGAAGACCTCTCTTTCACGCAGTCGCTGACAATTGCCAGTATTTTTCCAGAAATGTTAAAGAAGTATTTAAATTATCAAAGGAAAAAACCTCCAGAGAGACAACACCATAATATCTTTTTAATATCCCAACAATTTGGTACATTTGCTCTAACGGCAGATTGCTTAATGAAATATGATCTTTTTTATTTTTAACACCATGCAGATGAATTATTGAAATATTGCTTGAATGCTTATCGAACACTTTTTTAACATCAAATCCATTGACCAAAAGGTGGCCGATATCAATACAAACTGAAAGTTTAAAGGCTTTTATTATTTCTTCAAGCCACTCAAAAGGATACGCCAGAGTTTCAATTGAAATCGCCCTGCTTTGTATTCCTGTAGCGATAAGTTTTTCAATACCATCTACGGCAAAATCTTGCCAAATTTTTAAACTTTCTCCGTAACAGGAGGTTTCATAGGGAAGGTGAAGGGTATAGGTTGAAGGCGCAAGTATATATGTCATGTCACATATTCTTTTAATTACATTTACAGACTTTGATCGTGCAATAGGATCACTATCTGTTAACGATATGTCTATGGGCAGATGAACATTATAGGACAAATCATATTGCTCGGCCAGCAGCGCCAGTTTCTTTATTTGCTGCATTGTAGGCAAGCTATCAAACCTGCTTTCAAACAACAGCAGTTCAATCTCATCAAAATAAGGCGCCAGCATTTTTACATTTGGAATAATATAATCATGATATATATATGATGTGGTACAAAGCTTGAATGGATATGTATGCTTGTATGATTTTGAAAGACTTGGATACATAATTTAGGGTTCAGGGGTTCAGGGTTCAAAGCTGGCTGCCATTTTATAAATATTTCCACCGTGACTATCAATCATTGCCAGACTCCTATTGAGACCATTAAAAATAAGGCCGATTCTAAAACCTCAGTCATAGCCCCCATCATATCACCTGTAATACATCCAATACGGTTATTATAATAAAGCAAAATAGATACGGTTATAATGACAAAAACAAAGTTGAGCCACAACCCTGTCCATCCGAGAAAAATCGAAATAGATAAGGGAATAAGTAACCCCCAAAAAGCGGAAAGCTTCAGAGTTTTGCCAAAAAAAGCATGGCCTGTGCCGCCTTCAGGCCTTCCGTATGTAAGAAACTTTATTCCAAAAATCATCCCTGCCCTTGCATAGGCCGGTATGATTAAAAGCAAAAGACTTCGGTGAACATCAAGCCCCATAATGCCGCCCCATTTAATGGCCAATCCGCAGACAATTGCAACAAGCCCCATTACTCCTATCCTGCTGTCTTTCATAATGGCAAGCGCCTTTTCTTTAGGTCTGTGCCCAAAGAGACCGTCTGCACTATCACCCAAACCATCCAGATGAAATGACCCGGTTAAAACAACAAGAAATATAACATCCAGAACAGCAACAACCTGCTTCGGCCACAGCATTAAAGCCAGGCTGTCAAAAATTGCAACCATCAGTCCCAGAAAAATACCCACAACAGGGAAGAATGGGATCATTCCTTTGGCGTCAAATATTTTTGGCTTGCCGACAGGCAGTATGGTTAAAAATTGTATTGCGGAAATCAGCTTTTTCATAAATTGCTTTTATAGTAACGGTTCACGGTTAGCAGTTTACAGTTACCGGTAAATCAAAACATAAAACCGTGAACTGTAAACCGACAACCGTGAACCGTTACCTTTTATACATTTTCTTTTATCGTCACGGCAATACCGGCCACCATCCAGATTACCCTGTCAGAACATGCCGCGACAGTTTGGTTAACAATTCCCGCTGCATCCCTGAATAGTCTGGCAAGCCTGTTTTTCGGGACTATGCCTGTTCCAACTTCATTTGATACCATGATAACCGGGCACTGTGCATCTTTAAGTGACTTGGTCAGACGAAGAGCTGCTTCAGATATATCCAGGTCATTATTATCCAGGATAAGATTGCTGATCCAGAGTGTCAGGCAATCTACAAGTATTAAATCACTTTTTCGGCTGTATTCAATTATTGCTTCCGGCAGACGGATTGGGACTTCTATGGTTGACCAGCTTTTGTCCCTTCCTTCCTTATGATGCGCAACACGCATTTCCATTTCTTTATCTTTTGGAACACAAGTCGCAATAAAAATCCTTATGTCTCCTGGAACCTGTTTCGCCAGTTCTAAGGCATATCTGCTTTTACCGCTCCTGCATCCACCAATTACTAATACTATTCCTTTCATGTCCTATTCGCCCAATCCCTAATTCCCAATCCCTAATTCCTATTTTTGAGGCACCAGCGTGATACGTGGAAATTTTCCCAGCGGACTCTCATCAACCAACAACCTGCATCCGTAGGTTGCCTCCAGCCTGCGCAAGGTAAGCACTTCCTGTGGCAGGCCAAGACTAACTGCCTGCCCCCTGTTCAGCAAGAGCAACCGGTCTCCATACATTGCAGCAAGATTCAAATCATGAGATACCATAATAATAGTAATTCCTTTTTTCCGCTTCAGCCTGTCCATCAAATCCATTATTTTTACCTGATGAGCAAGATCCAGTGATGCAGTAGGCTCATCCAGAAGTATAACCTGCGGTTCCTGACAAATAGCTTTTGCAATAAAAACTCTCTGTCGTTCTCCCCCGCTAAGCTGGTTCAGCTTTCGATGCGCAAGATGCCTAACTTCAGTAAAATGCATAGCCTGTTTTGCAAGTTTAATATCGTCTTCCTTTTCCAGCCCAAATATTCCAAGATGGGGCGAACGCCCCATAAGAACCATCTCAGTAACACTAAAAGGAAAATCATCCGGAAACATTTGCGGGACAAAGGCAATTGTCTTTGCCAAATCCTTCCGGTTGTAGCTTTGTATGGAACGACCAAAAATCTCCACCCTGCCCTCTTGACAATTCAGGATTCCCGAAACCGCATTCATCAAGGTGGTTTTACCTGACCCATTGGGGCCGATTATGATAAAAAAATCACCCTCGCGAACACTAAAGGAAAGATTCTTTAAAACAGGGTTGTCCCCGTAATAATAAGTTATGTTTTTTATATCAACTGCCATATTTATTGTCTGGATCTTTTTAACAAAAAAATAAAAATAGGAGCTCCTATCATGGCGGTAATTACACCCACAGGAATCTCTCCATGCTCAGGAAGAGTTCTTGCCAGCAAATCACATAAAATCATATACGTCCCTCCGCCAAGCACGCATGACGGAACAAGCACACGATGATCAGGCCCCAGAACAAGACGAAAACCATGGGGTATAACCAGCCCGACAAACCCCAGAAGGCCGCAATGGCTTACAGTAGCGCTCACCATGAATGAAGTAACAATGAGGAGAGTCATTGTCACTAACTTTATATTTACTCCCATTGTCTGGGCCATTTCCTGCCCCATAAGAAGCAAATTCATAGAATGAGAAAGCAGGAAAAGAAGCAAAAAACAGGGAAGAAGTGTTGCGGCAAGTATTACTACCTGTTTGGTATCAGACATGGAAAGATCGCCCATAAGCCAGAAAATAATATTGTGAAGCCTTGCGTCCTGAGTCATGGAAATAAGAAACATAATTATTGCCGAGCAAAAAGCATTTATCATCACTCCTGATAAAAGAAGTGAATCCTTTTTAAGAATTGATTGACCCGAAGACATCAGAACGATAAGCAAAAGCGTGGCAACGCTTCCGGCAAATGCAGTAAATCCAACGCCGGGGAAACGGGACAAACCCATCAGGATGCCGATTATGGCGCCCACTGCCGAACCACCGGAAACTCCCAGGATGTAAGGCTCTGCAAGAGGATTGCGGAGTAAAACCTGGAAGACAAGACCCCCAAGGGAAAGAGTAGCCCCAACCAGAGCAGCCAGAATCACGCGGGGAAATCGGATTTTCAGGATTATGGCTTCTCTCATTGGCTCTACAGCTCTTTCCCCCAGCAACAACTGAAGAATAGTTTTTAACTCGTTTCCGGTTGAACCAATTGCAATTCCCAGAAGCATTGTTACAATAAGGAGAAGTATCAACAGGAAAGAAACTGCAAAAAGACGTTTCAAAAGAAACGGTTTGTCAGAAATCACTGCTATTCCTCAAGTAGTCCGGGATGAATCAGCCGCCCAAGCACTTCAAGACCATCCACCAGACGGGGAGTGGGACGGTCAAAAAGATTGGAATCCACGAGAAAAATACGCCGGTTTTTTATGGCGGGCATTTCAGACCATCTGCTCCACTCGATCTTTACGCGCTCAAACACCTCGCCCTTTGACATGGAAGTTATAATGAAGACCTCAGGAGCAAGAAATAGTACCTGTTCCCTGCTAAACCTGGGATATGGGATGGGACCTTTAGTAAGATTATTTCCTCCTGCCAGAACTATTAGCTCATGTATAAATGTATTTGTTCCAACAGAAACTATAGGTGAAATGCCAATCTGAAAAAAAACACCGGGACGATGAGAAATTTTTTCTACCGCTGACTTTACCCTGTTAATACGCAAACGCATATTACTGACCAGGTTTTCTGCCCTTTCTGTGGCATTAAGCAAATCACCGATTTCAATAATCGTTTCCGCCACGGCTTCCAGATTCCTTGGATCAACAACATAAACCGGAACCCCCAAAGACTCCAGCCGCATAACTGTTTGCCTTGGATTTCCATCTTTTATTGCGATACACAGATCTGGCTTTAAAACTACAATTCTTTCAAGATCAAGTTGAACGTAAGAACCAACTTTGGGAAGACTGATTGCCTCAGGAGGAAAATCGCTGAAACGAGTCGCCCCCTTCAGACGGTGTTCCTGTCCAAGGGCAAAAATAATTTCAGTAATGCTCGGAGCCAGGGAAACCACACGCTGCGGATCATCGGACAGGATAACCTGCCGCCCCAACTGGTCAGTTACCTGCCTTGCCCAGGCTGGTGAGAAAGTTACAGCGACAACTATCAGAATAATAAGGCTAAATATTGTTCCACTGGACTTCATGTTTTCAGCTAATCCTTGTTATAACCCAGCAGTTCATATATCTTACGGTCCCCGAGAGTGACATCAATGTCACGCAATTCCAGGCGTGACCGTGCGGAATGGCAGGTCTTTTCACTGATTAAAATACTATTGGGAATGGATTTGGTAAGCTCCTGAAGCTTAAATACATCATTTACAGAATCACTGATAACCGTATAATCCATTTTCATTTCAAAGCCAAAGTTGCCTATAACTACTTCACCTGTATGAATACTTATACCTATACTTATGGAAGCGTCAAATTCTCTGGCAAAATAATCATTAACAGTTGCAACCGAGTTCTTCATTTCAAGCGCTGCCTGCACAGCATTATCCGCGTCCATTATGCTTGAAACAGGCGCTCCAAAAAGCGCCAGCAACCCATCACCCAGATATTTGTCAACGATACCGTGGTGTTTGAACACTATGCCTCCCATAACAGAAAAAAAATAATTAAGCAGAGGAACCGTTTTCTGAGAGCCAATTTTTCTTGAAAGCACTGAAAATCCTCTGATATCAATATTCAGCAGGGTAAGAGTCTTTACCTCCTCAAGCATTTCTCTTTCTGTTTCTGAACCCAGGAGGATTTTATCTACAATCTCCTTGGGTACAAATTTTTGAAACACGCTCCTTATACCGCGCTCATGTTCGGCCATTGAAACTGTTTCCTTATAAAGACGGACATTTTCAATGGCAATACTTACCGATGATGCTATTGACTTCAGGAGGTCTTCATCGTTTGGGCAAAAATTCCCATTTATTTTATTGAGCACCTCAAGAACTCCAATAACCTTTCCCTGAGAAATCATCGGCACACACAATGCAGATAATGTCTTAAAGCCGGTAGCATCATCTATTTCAGGATCAAAGTGCGGTGAATTACGAGTATCATTTATAATAATAGATTCTCCCCGTGCCGCCACATAACCGGCAATTCCCTGCCCCATTTTAAGCCGAAAATCTTTCAGAGCTTCAAGATTGATATTAAATGCAACCGAAAACTCAAGCTCGTTTCCCTTTACAAGATAAAGGGAGCCTGCTTCAACATTCATAACTTCCCGAATCATGTCCATTGTATACTTAAGAACCTGGTTCATATCAAAAGTCGACGAAGCAAGGGCGCTTCCGATCTGTTTTATTGAATCCAGCTCCTTGTTGCGTTTGACAACGGATTCGGACAAACTGTTACGTTCTATGGAAATAGAAAGCACGCCTGCCACCCATTCAATTAGCTCCTGAGAATTATAAAAGTCTTTTGCATGACTTGAAGACAGCGCAAATATCCCTTTAACGACTCCTCTCATCTTCATGGGGGCAAGACAGCATGATTTGCTTTTTTGGTTTACAAATAATTCCTTTGCGCACTCGCTGGTAAGTACGTCAGTATCATCCACAATCAGAATGGATTCCTGTTTAAGCGCCTTGTCAATTATACCGCCCTGCTCAATGGAATATTGAGTACCCCTTGAAATGCTTGTTTGCTGATTGGCCAGCAACTCAAAAATCGAAATATAACCGGGAGCATTTTCAACCACAGTCATAACCATGGCAAGATTAAAAGGAAATAGGGCATGAATTTCATTGAAAACAGCATGTAAAAGTTCGCTGTCTCTGAAACTTGAGTTTATTATCTTGAAGATTTTCTCAACTGTCTTCAGGACGAGCGCTCCCTTTTCATTATCCTTTAAAAGACGGAGGTTTTCGTATGTAAAAGCAGCATTACTCAAAAGGGGCGTTAGAATCTCCACATCGTTTTGTGAATAAATTTTATCACCATTTCTACGCGAAATTGTAAGCACGCCAACAATATCTTTGCTGGTCTTGATGGGCATGCAAATAAAAGATTTCGAGCAATATAGAGGACGGTTCGTCCTTCCGAACCTTCTATCCGTTTCAATATCTTCTACCACAATAGGCGATTTATTGATTACAGCATACTTGGCGATGCTTGTATTAAAATCTATCTTGTCATCTATCTTGACGTATTCCCCTGCTCCGATGGTCGTTTTTACAAGAAACGATTTGCGATCACGATCTATAACCATGACTGAACCAACGTCTGAATCAGTTAATGCCAGGGAACGCTCCAGAGTGATGTAAAGAATTTCATTTGAATCAAATGTAACATAGCAAAGCTCGGAAAGTTCCTTTAGTATTGATATTTCAGAAGACTTCTTTTGAAGCTGCTGGAAAGTTTTGCTGAATTGATTCTCGAACGCGTTAAAAGACTGGCCGATGTTGTGTATTTCATCCGTGCCCGTTCGCAACTCTCCTCCCATTTGTTCAGCGCTTTTCATGGAAATATTTTTGGATATGTCCGCTATCTCACCAAACAACTTCCTTAGCACGGTATATCCTAACAATGAAAAAACAAGAACGCCCAGAAAAAACAGCAAAACATATTGGTCATTCATTAAGTTATATTTAATTCCAAATATAAGAAATCCCAGTACAGGAAACAGAAAAAAAAGACCAAATATTATAGTGAGCTTATAATGCAGATGCTTACCGCTTAAGAAGTTTTTATCCATCCAATTCCCATGTTTCATTTTTTCTGCCCCCCTTATGAGGTTAATACCACCTTTATGAAACAA
The DNA here is from genome assembly GCA_014237365.1 of Desulfobacteraceae bacterium. GTDB lineage: Bacteria > Desulfobacterota > Desulfobacteria > Desulfobacterales > ETH-SRB1 > B13-G4. Next base: position 30,229 of record JABZFQ010000058.1, read on the forward strand.
ACCGACCGCTGGTGAGCTTCATATTACAAAGAATACCAAAGAAAGCAAACATGGTCAATAAAAAACCATTTGAGTGTAACCAAAATAAAACAATGCCATCTTGATGATGGTTCCCTATTATGTGATACAATTCGTTTTCAAATAACGTAGGGGCAACGCCTGTGGTTGCCCTTCCGCCCTGTGGT
>JABZFQ010000083.1 GCA_014237365.1 Desulfobacteraceae bacterium
AAAGCAGTCTTTACAGTTAATTCATTGGCCCATCTGTAATCCCTGTTATGAAAAACCTTGAAATATCTATCCTCCATGAATCTGCACAAAGGAGCCATATCCCCTTTTTGATAGACCAGCTTAGCAGCATCCCTGCCATCATCCCTGTCTTCAGGTTCAGGCAGAAGCATCTTCTGAATTCGCTCCACGTAAAGACCCTGCATAACCAGATTGGGAACCTTTAAAATAACTTCCATATCTTCAGTATCACCGACAATGGTCAGTACTCCGAAATAATAGAGAAAAGATACCAGGAATGTATTGTCGCGGGATTTGTCGGTGAGCATATCCTTAATGCCGAAACGTTTGCTGATTCTGGATGCAACAACCCGCTGATCTTTTTCCATCAGATTCATTAGAATATCTCTTCCTCTTGGTACCTGAGCAATATACTCAAGCTTTGCATCATCCACGGCAAGGTTGGTATCAAGCATCTCCCTGGGGTAAGCACACGATTTTTCAAACTGTTCCAGAAAATATATTGCCAGGGTCGGGTTATAAACAGACTCATCTGCTGTATGGGAAAAAGTATACCCGTTGTAATAAGTCTGCATTAAATCAAGAGCCTCTTGAATTTTCTTTTTTTCAAAACCGCATTCATCGACAATCCTTGTAATCACATCTTCAAGTTCAGCATACCTGAACCCGCACAGGTCATTAAACTCAGGTTCAAAATATATATTTTTTGCAATATTATACCCACTGGTGATATCGCTCATCACCACAGGCGAAACCCCTGTGATAAACACACGATCAAGCATGGAGCCTGAAGTGGAGGCTTTTATTGCCTTGAAAAAAGTTCTCAAAGGGCCTTCTTCATGCACAAAAGCCTCATATCTGCCTTCAGAGCGCTGCACACCCATCATCATTGTATTGGCAAAATTATCATATTCATCTATCAGAAGATATACAGGGTGTGGGGTCATGCTGACAGCGGTAATAAGAGATTTTATTGAATGCAGGGCATCTTCCCGATCAATTTCTATTTCAGGCAGATCAAATCCTTTAAATTTATAGATTCTATAAAATCCGTCAATGCATCCATTAATATGATTAAACAGAGCCTTTTTTACATCCTGAGCGCTGCCGGTGGGATCAACACAAGAAAAATCGAGTTTCAGGATAAAATATGAATTACGCAAATCAGTGGGATTTTTCCCGATTTTTAAACCACCAAAAATCTCTTCAAATTCATTCTTTTTTGCCACATCATAGTAATTCTCCAGCATGGAAAGAACAAGGCTCTTGCCAAAACGCCTGGGACGAATAAACAGTTGGGACTTTGTATTTTCAAGAAGAGGAATTTTATCTGTTCTGTCACAGTAAAAATAATCTTCTCTGATAATACTTCTAAAATCAGATATACCGTATGGAAATTTCATTGTTTGTCCCTTCTTGGGCATTGGGGTCGGGCCACGCTATCATCTTGAAATATTTGATTAATGTTCCCAAAATAGCCGTTTTTAGCCCCAATATCGCTGTTTTTGATACCGGAAATGCCATTATAGCAAGCCGCTGAATTTCAATCTCGAAGTTGAAATGCCTTCATGCTATCAAGCAGCTTTCTTCCTTTGAGTTAAATATGTTGCAAGTATGAGTCTGGCTGTCACAATACTGTGATATTTAAGGAAAGACTTTCCAACTATAGGTGTTTTCGAGACCCATATCCACCCTTTTTGAGCCAAAATTGGTCATATAAGAAATCGTTCGTTCTCTAAGTTCATATCCCCCAGACGCCTCACGTATCTCTCTCCCCAAAGCTTTCGAACCAAGCTCTGTTTTTATTTTTTCCACAAATTGCTTTTCTCCAACTGCAACTCCACGGGTCCACTGACGATCACGAATGTTGCTGCCATTTGCCAGTGATTCATTCACCAATTTTTTATGGGATTCCCGAAACGAATTATAGGAATCATAGCCTGCAAGGCTTGCCAATTTTTCATGATTAATGAGTACGCATTTTCGACGAGGAGACTGGATCTCATTGTATCCACCAAAAACCCATTCCGAAGGATGGCTCACAACACCGACACGAACCATATTCAAATCAATATAAACAAGGCAACGCAAAAGATGTTCCCCCGTTTCTACCGCAGTGGCATGATAGCGGTCTTCCCAGTAGGCGCCTTTACGTTTTTTTCTTTGATTGTATTCCTGCGCCGAACGGCCGGCAACCAGTTGGATTGATTTCGGAATGGTATCTCTGTCACCATCATCCACAACCAGCAAGTGAATGTGGTTTGAAGTCACCGTATAATCAAGAATCACCAACCCGTATCGTTTTTTTGCTTCAAAGAGCCACTGCGTCCATCGACGCCTGTCTTTAACGAATTTAAGAAGGAACTCCCTTTTATGGCATCTATGCGTTAAATGCCAAACCTGGCCTGGAATGTAGTGTCTTTTCGCTCTGGCCATCCTGATCTATATTGCCCTTTCCCCCCTCGAAAACATCATTATTGCCCCGAATCAGCAGCCTTTTTCAGTTCATTTATTCGTGATATCAATTTGTTACCGTGGCCCGACCCTATTTGATATCCCCTTCTGCCTACATGCCCCATATGACAATCTTTTTCCCATTACAGGTTTCCAAACGACGAAATATCTTCTGATCCCAGGTTACATTCTCGCTCCTGTCAAATATGATTAGATGACCGGATGAAGTTGCGCATCGATCCATATATTCCGCAGTCTGCAAGATACCCTCGCTCACTGTCTTATCCAGACTTTTATGCAACACCTTAAGCTCAATGACCACCCTCTGTGTTTCTCTTGCCTCCATACTTTGAGCTTTGAGCTTCATGCTTTGAGCTTTTATCGGCCATATCACAAGAAGGTCTGTCCGCATCCTGCCTAACCCATACTCCCGCTCAACCCTGCCTCCGCTGTTCACAATTCTCTGCAAAAAAGCCTGAAGCAAAAGTTGCGGCCCTGCCTCTTTATATTGAAACCTTTCCATCCAGTGTTCCGAATGCTCACGGAAAAATTCTTGAAATGAAGCCAAAAGCTTATCCATATCAAGACGGTCGTCGGGCTTAATGTACCAGGCTGCCTTTTCATGTATCCCCATCTGCGTACTCCACGTGAGCTCCCTTGGGATCACCTCTTGATATATTTTATTAGCAATATTTAGCTCGCCGTTTTGCTCCCTCTTGATCAGGCCAAGATCAATCACATATTCCACATCCTCCGCATAAAATTCGGTCTCAACCCTTTTTCCGGCTAAAATCGGTTCTATTGCCCGCCGTACACGTTCTTCCTTTAATTTATCTGCAAGCTGATCAATATGTGTATCACGTCTTATGATAATATTTTCCTTTGCCTGCTCGATCATGGAAACTGAGATCGGATTTTTTCGATCCCTGCCCTGCTTCATCTCAAAACAGATTTCATAACCAAGAGCATTCACAAGCCATGGCTGACCTGAAGTCAATTTCCAGACAAGATCCATGCACCCGGATTCAAACTTCTGGCCTGTCTCTGTTGTATGCAGGTTGTATAAGACACTGATTTCGTTCTTACCAAAATCTCCTAAACGCAGAGATTTGGCCTTGATATTAAATGCGCTTCCGCCTGTGATTATGGCTTTCTCTCTTAACGAATGAATCCTGTAATCCCGAACATCACGAACACCGCACAGGATGATGCTCTGAGGAAAAACACTGGGACGTTTGTTATATCCGGATCTTAGCTGCCTTAGAACCGATATTAATGTGTCCCCGATTAGTGAATCTATTTCGTCCATAAGAAGCACTACCGGCTTTTTGCTGTTTTCACACCATCTGCTTAAAATAGCGTTTAAGGCAATATCTTCCCCTCGAGATTTTATAATGTTCATCCATATTTTTTCAATAAAATCATCTTTTACAAATATCCTGGCGTTGTCCGCCAGTTCAGATAGAATTGCGCGAATACCCCTGTATACATCCTCTCTTGCACCCTGTGCGGATTCAACGTTGATATAAAGGCATTTGTATTTTCCCTCTTTGTTCAAATAATCCTGCAACGCAAGAAGACAGGTTGTCTTGCCTGTCTGCCTCGGCGCATGCAAGACAAAGTATTTCTTCTGATCAATTAAAGATATGATCTCATCAAGATCAAACCGGTCAAGCGGCGAAAGACAGTAATGGTCATCACAATTAACAGGGCCTGCTGTGTTGAAAAAACGCATTTCTTATTCCTTTTTTTTTGACAATCTTAGTGGTCATTCTGTCATGGTGGGTCATTGGGGTCGGGCCACGCTATCATCTTGCATTATTGCCCCGAATCAGCAGCCTTTTTCAGTTCATTTATTCGTGATATCAATTTGTTACCGTGGCCCGACCCTATTTGCCCCCTATTTGCTCCTATTTGCTGAACAGGCGGTAAGGAAAATGTAATATGATCACATGTTCTGGCATTACCTTTGTCATAACACAAATAACGTAAAACAGGGAAGTTTGATACGGAAAAGCCTGTCAGGGGGCAAATCGCTGTTCGTGTATAGTATCCGTGATAGCGTACACAATTAATACCGCCGCATATTAAACACTTATCTGAAAAATTGGGCAGGAGCCATTTATCAAAATTTTCATAATATTCCTGAGTTTTCGATATAAGGTTTTTTATGTATTCGCTACCCTCTCTGTTTTATGGGGAACTCAGCCATGCTCGATGTCGTTTGAATCTGTAATAATATCAATAAGTTAGAGAAACCAATAGCCTTGTAACCTATTGATATTATCGACTATTTTTCTGCCTGGCTTTTCGCATTATTTTGTATCGTAGATGTGCCCCTTATTTAGGTGCTATTGATTTTCGGGGATGGTTCCCCGCTCTGTGATATATGCGAGATATTGGTGGAATGTGCAAAACGATTCGAACCTCCGGAAAATCCGGCCCAATGTATTCGGCAATATCCCGTAGGG
>JABZFQ010000374.1 GCA_014237365.1 Desulfobacteraceae bacterium
CTTATAATGGAGACATTTTTGAAAGATAGCTGATTCAAGATTTTTATTTAAAATTTTGTGGTGGCAACAGAAAACGCTAGATAAAGGGCTTATTTTTTAGGATCTTTCAAAGTAAGGTACTACATGACTTTTCATCAATACAACGATCAACCTCAGCACCGCCAGCCACACGTAGCGTATCTGTTGTTGATGCATCTGGCTTTATTGTCTTATCTTGTCTAGTCAACTTCTCATCGTGACTATATACAATATCTCCAAGTCTCATAGAGGTGAACTTGACACCAGTTAAATATTCTATTTCAGCTAATTCCTTATGAAGATATGAAAAACCATCGGATTCTTGAATTGAACCGTTGTGGTTTATCCTTTCTTCAATATCGCTGATTGCATAAAATAAATTACCTTCTTTGTCATGAAATTTTTTTGTCTCTTTTAGCTCTTTCAGATAAGGAAGAGATATTTTTGTACCGATTTTCCTTAGAATCTCTATTGCATGAATACGTTCTTCTGTTTTTATATCATTATTTAATAACTTATTAATATATGGCCATTCCCAATGATTCTCCTCAATAATTTTAGAAAAACTCGGATCAATTTGTAAAATTGCCCAAATTGCAGAAGCCCATGGAGCCTCGTACTTTTCTTTATAAATAAATCGTCTCAAAAACTTAAAAGCGTATTTAGCTTTCGATTGGCCTAATGCTTCAGCAGCACATGATCTAACCGAAATGTCTTCATCTTTCAATAGTTTGATTAATTTAGATAATTCCTTACTGGCTGGATTTTTATAAATAACTCCATAAGAAACTATCGAATTTAATTTTATGTCAATATTTTTAGAATAAAAAAGTTTGGATAATTTCATTGAGGCTTCAATCCTTTCCTGAGGTGCTTTCGCGTGAGCACGTAAAATATATGCTACGAAGGCAACAACCTTTTGATCATTATCATCTAAAGCTTTTATCAGTGCCTTGAACACTTTTTCATTGAAAATATAAGATAATGTATATGCTGCATTATAACGTATATCAGGATTTTTATTATTATGAAGTGCATTAATTAATGGACTTAAGACCTTATCATTATTTTTGCCTTTATAAAAACCCAAAGCAGTAGCAGCGCGGATACGTACATCATTACATTCATCTTCTAAAGCTAAATTTATAAGTGGGTCGATAACGATTTCTGGATACTTTAAATCGGCTCTATTAACTTTATTTATTTTGAAGTTTATACTCCAAGCATCACCTATCAATATATGTATCGCCTGATTTCTAATTCCGTTTTTTTCCTGTTTATTGAGAAGAATCTGTACAAGCTTTTTAGCAGTCTCATGACTCATAGAATCTCTTATAATTTCTATTGCGTTTTCTCTCGCAACACCATCTTTGGTATAAAAAGCAGCCTTCAATAATGAGTTTTGAACTTTCTGCGTCTTTCCAACACTCTGTAAAACCTCAATCAAATGGCGACAAGTACCGCAATAATTCGATACATTTGTATCGCAATTATGATTTTCAAGTGTTTCTATCAAAAATTCTAAAGCTTTTTCTGACTTCGTCTCTCCTAATGCTCGAAGGCAATTATGATATTCAAACAATATTGGGAAGAATATAGAATCAATATTATTCTCCTTCGTCTCACATTTTTTAATAATTTTTATCAATAAATCTATTGTTTTTTGCTGAATTTGAATGTTTACTCTGTTGCTTCCACCTATGCATTTAGCAGCCAACAATAGTTTAAATGAATCCTTTTCCCGATCTCCTAAAAAAAATATAAATCGCCAATAAGGCTTAATTAATCTGCTGATGAAGTCAGAAGGATCGTTTATTAATCCAGAAAAAAAGATTAGAGACTCTTCCCATTGCTCTGAAATGTACTTATCAATGTGATTGGGATCATTTGAATATAATTTTATCAGTTCCAAAGCTGCAAAATAATCTCTAAAGCTTTTATGCCAGAAGCTTACTTCAGATCTTGATTTTATTAAGATATTATGCGAATATAATTGATTTAGTATAACATATGTATAACTTTTATAATTCGTCCGTCCTTTCATGAAAAGGGTTTCAAAAATCTCTTTGATTTTTGTCTCTTCGATTTTTATTAAATTCTCCTCTATCATATAGAAAGCTAATTTAGATAGAGAATTTATCTTTTCGTCTAAATATTCTTGTACATCTGAAACTTCGGATATTTTTTTCTTTTCCCATCTCTTTAAAAAATTATTTTCTATTACATTCTTAAAAAGATATCCTTTATTTAAGTATTTTCTAATAGAGTCTTCCTCTTTTGGATTCAGAAACTCTAAGGCTATAAACCATAGTATCAAGGGATTACTTACTTCATTAAGCAATCCATTATCTTTTATTTTATCAAAGAGCAAAATACCCCTATCATTTCCTAAATGGATATCAAGTATATCTTGTATCTTAGACTCTGTGAGTGGTTTTATTTTCTTTATTTTGAAATTAATGCTTTCCAATTCTTCAAGAGTTCCTACTTCTCTAGATGTTATAACAAAGTTATTTTTTTCGGAACAGTCCACTAATTCTTTAATATCTTTTAAAAATATATTTGATTTATTACCGAGTTCATCAAAACCATCAAGCAGAAATATAAATCCACCTTTTTTAATCCAATCTATAATTACGTTTTCCTCTTCAATAATACCATTTTTTCTAAAACATGTAAAAATTAGCCTAATAAGTTTATCATTATACCACTTCAATTCTAAATATATTGGGGTGGGGAGATTAATTTCAGATGAGTCTAAAAGTCGTTTTGCATAAGTATATGCAACCCATTGCATCAGAATACTTTTCCCAGAACCAGGGTCACCTTTAATGATTAATCTCTGGTTTTCTCTAATAGTATCTAAAATCATTTTCAGTATTTAGTAATTTATAGGACATATTTAGAAATATTTGATTTCAAACCGTGTTCATTTTCGATTCATCCTTTTGATTTTCATCACCCAACTCAATTTGAACGATTTCATTAATATTGAGCAAAGCAACATTTTTCTCCAAAGGGTTATCAATTTGCTCATTTTTTCTTAAAATTTCTTGAAGATATTTTTCTTGATCGAAATTATTCACCGGATTTACTGGACAATCTGAGAGAAAAGCTTTCAGATATGTAGCAGCGGTATATGCAGCCCGTCTGCGCCAAATATCATTTTTTTTAGGATTTGCGTCATCACAAATACCTCTAATGGCGATGAATCTAGGACGATTCTTATTATACCACGCTGCCTGTGAAACACCCCATGATTCCATTTCAACAGCAATGAGTTTATACCAAATGCTTATAAGGCTACGTCTAAATGTATTAGATTTGATAACCTTTTCTCCACATGCAATGGGGCCAATATGAACATTTGGTGTTATTCCAATTTTTTCATTATTTGGGCATTCAACTCCTATTTCTCTCTTCCACTCTTCATTTTTAAATGCTTTAATTCGGTCTAACAAAAGTGCATCTGCTGGAATTGAGTCATCACTTCGAGGTATAATTTTTATCCTTTTAACCTTTCCAAGTTCATAATAAACAATCTTTGTTGCAATCACCACATCGCTTTTTTGTACTTTATTTTCTTTAATACCTCCAGCAATACCAAACATAATAATGTACTTTGGATTAAATTTTCTAATTAAATCACTCGATACCAAACCAGATGCTGTATTTCCCATATCAGGTAACATTACAATAACAATCTTGTAGATAATATTAGTATTATCATTTGGAATTTTATAATTAATCTTATAATATGTCCAATTGTCGATATTTTCATCTCTAATTTCTTCATAAGGACCAAATTTGTCTAAAATTGCATCTCGTTCAACTTCAAGGGCGGTAATTATTGCAAAATCGACATGATTAACCATAATCAGTTATAATTTGTATTGCTCTATTTATTTATGCCGATTGGATTGAGATGGACCAATTGGTTAACTACTGTATCTCATCCCAAGCATCTTATGCAACCGGTCTTGACCATCTCTACTTTCTCGATACCATCTCATCTGCGTATCATGAGTGAGCACAGATGCAGATTGTAAAGTAAGGCGACTGCATTGCGCTAGCAATCGAGGAGAATCGAAATAGCAAACAACTGGAGCTATACCAGCACCTGAATTAAAACATAGAAGCCAAATAACCGATAGGATTCAAAAGCTATGAGCATCCTCTCGATTCTCCGTACCTTCCAGTGCGGGGTCCGTTACTGGCGTGCCTTGAAGTATAATAGAAAAAGACAAAAAACGAGAACAATAGTCGCAAAAATAAGCGCCGAGGGGGAGATTCGAACTCCCGAGGGGAACCAAGCCCCACAAGCTTTCCAGGCTTGCGCCATACCGCTAGACTACCTCGGCATCAAGGTGTCACATTTTGCCTTTGACTGACAATTTTCAGTCAGCTTCATCTAATTTTTCCGTCTTCGCTGTCCAGCCCTTGGGATAAGTACCCTCAGGCATCAGCACCCGCTTGGTATCGGCCACCATACCAGTCTGGGCCTCAAGCACGGCATCCGTGTCCATAAGGCTCCATGCCAGCGCAACCGCTTCGCCTTTTAAGCTCATGACCAGCACCATATCGCCCATGTTCATACAAGTATCCACCTTCACCACACCAGGTGCGGCCAGGCTGGCACCGTGACAAATGGCGTCCACAGCACTGTCCCTTATCATAATCCTGGGTAGATGCACAAGACCTGCCTCCATTGGACGAATCACCCTGCGCAGTTCGCTCTCGTCATCCGACTCCTGGTACATAACCATAGCATCCTTCAGGTCGAACAGCGTCACCATGCTGTCATCTTCCTTAAACGGTCCGCTACGGGTTCTCCGCAACTCCTGCATATGTGCACCAGAACCAAGAGCTTCGCCCATATCATGGCACAATTTCCTGATATAAGTACCGGCCTCA
>JABZFQ010000235.1 GCA_014237365.1 Desulfobacteraceae bacterium
AGGGCAGGCACAGGGGCCTGCCCCTACGGGATATTGCCGAATACATTGGGCCGTATTTTCCGGAGGTTCGAATCGTTTTGCACATTCCACCAATATCTCGCATATATCACAGAGCGGGGGACCATCCCCGAAAATCAATAACTTTGTTCTATTTTGGTTACACTCAAATATTATTGCTGTAAAGACAAGCAATTAATCACAGACTGCTTATCGTTTCGGATCAGCAAGTATTATGCCAACCGTTATTTGCGCTCATAGATTTTTTTTAAGGCTTTTTCAATCAATCGGCTCTGAAATTTTACAATGCCATTCTTCGGATTCAAAAACAATATATTCTCATTAACAAGGCACTTTAGTAGATCAATCCTGATATTATCCTGAAATACTTGATCCTCTTTCAGGAACGTGAACGAATTAACTTCCCCAAGTAGGCGCACAGATTTGGGTCGAATTTGTTTGATCTCAGATCACAAAAGTTGATGGAATAGCGAGCTATTTCAATATTTTTGTGATTTGAGATCGGACAAAGGCAGCCTGAAGCTGTGATGCATAGTTGGGGAAATTATTTCGTCCACGTTCCTTATCCTGTTATCCTGTCAAATTTTTTTTTCAAAGGGCTAAAAGTGTTACATTTTATTTAAGCCACTGCTCTCTCCACATCTCCCACATCAATAGTGCCCAGAGCTGATATTGGCGATTGACTCTGCCGGACATGTGTTCTTTAATCTTTTTCTCAACTATCACATGATCAAATAAACCTTCTTTTTTTAAACGCTCAGAAGAAAGATAATCTAAAAGAAGGTCTTTCAGCTCTTTACGCAACCAGTGATCTATTGGAACTCCAAATCCCATCTTGGGTCGTTGAAACAATTCAGTGGGAACATAGCGGGCCAGCAACTTTTTCAGCAAGTACTTGCCTTCCCCGTTTCGAAATTTTAAATCATTCGGCAATTGGGCAGTAAACTCAACTACACGATGATCGAGCAACGGCACGCGGACCTCGAGACCGGTTGCCATACTGGCACGGTCTATCTTGGTCAGCATGCAATCCGGCAGGTAGGTACCCTGATCTACACGCATCAATTGAGAAAGCACCGACCAATCTTTGGTTTCATTGAAAATCGTTTCATAATTGCTTTGCGGCAGGGTCCGGCCGATTAGCCGGAAAATGTCCGCATCCGGCCATAAGCAGATAGTCATCCTGTACAATTTAGAAACCTGGGTCTGATCAAGGATCGAAAGCAGTTTCTGCCATTTCTCCTGAAAATTGGCAACCTGAAAACGTTGCGGTAGTCGATTCCGAATGGGTAGATAGCATTTTTCGATCCATTGTGCTGAAAGCAGTTTTAATGCCCGGGCCAAAACCTCTTTTACAACGATGGGCAATTTCCTGGACCACAAAGCCATGGTTTGGGTCATCCAATAGCGGACATAACCGCTAAATTGTTCATCGCCCCCATCTCCAGAAAGGGCTACGGTGACCTGTGAGCGGGTCAGTTTGCTGACCAGAAAGGTGGGAATAGCGGATGGATCAGCAAACGGTTCATCATAGATCTCTGGCAGTCGGGGAATAACACACAAGGCCTGTTTGGGAGTAACGTATAATTCAGTATGGTCTGTACCCAGATGATTGGCAACTTGTTTCGCCCAGGGGGCTTCATTAAAAGCTTTTTCCATAAAACCAATGCTAAAAGTCCGTATTGGTTGGGAGCTGACTTTTTGCATCAATGCAGCGATAATCGATGAATCAATACCTCCGCTCAATAATGCACCCAGCGGCACATCGCTGATTAGACGATTAGTGACTGCTTCCGTAAGCAAGCTGTCCAGTTGTTCTAAATAATTATTTTCTTTAATTTTTATTGAAGAATAGTGATTGGGTACATCAGATGTTGGAATGTCCCAATAATGTTTTAAAGAAATTGTTTGGCCGTTAAACAGCAAAAAATTCCCTGGCGGTAGCTTATATGTGTGTTTAAATATTGTTCTAGGTGCCGGTATGTACTGATAATGCAAAAACAGGGGCAACGCCTCATCATCGATTGTCTTTTCAAAGCATTTAAAGGCCATAATGGCCTTTAATTCGGATCCAAAAATAAAAGTTTGATCTTTAAAATAATAGAATAAGGGTTTAATTCCAAGCCGATCTCTGGCAAGAAAAAACCGGTTTTGGGGCTGGTCCCATATTGATAGGGCAAACATCCCTATGAATTTTTCAAGGCACTCCACTCCCCATTCCAGGTATGCCTTGAGAACGACCTCCGTATCACTACTGCTTCTAAAAATATGACCTTTTTTTTCCAGTGCCTTGCGTAATTGGAGGTAATTATATATTTCACCGTTATAGACTATATAAACAGTCCCGTCTTCACTGGCCATGGGTTGAACACCTGCCGCAGAAAGATCGATAATCGACAATCGGCGATGTGCCAAACCTATTCCATTTTTTTCGTCAAAATAAATACCTGAATCATCCGGCCCTCGATGAGAGAGTAAATCTGCAGAATCCGGAAGCAAATCTTTTAACTCAATATATCTTTTATGACTTTTGAATCCAACGATTCCGCACATACTTTATTTCCTACTGCGCACCAGTATGGTGCATCCATTTTAAATCTGATATTTTCTATGCCTGCTTTTTCCATCATCTGCTGAATCTGAATTTTGGTAAATCGATGCTCTAATTGTGTACCAAAGCGATCTAATGCATCGTTGCACATAACATAGAAGGGTTGATGCCTGTAAAACGACAACGGCAGAACATCGACATCAATGCCAAGTTTTTCTAAAATTAACGAACATCTTGCTATTGGTAAATATATGAAGAAAGCAATCATCCGGCTGAAACCTGAACGTAATGAAAATGGCATTTTTGATACTATCTTGCGCAAACTGTTACTAAGGGACCAAAATATTCGAAACCAGGCGGGCCTGTTATCAAAAGCATAATAAAGATATATTAGAAATGGAGCTCCTGGTTTAAGTTTTGCCGTACATGATTTTAATGCCTCCAGAGTTTCCGGGACATGGTGAAGCACTCCAAGGGAATATCCGAAACTGGCAGATCCATCCGGTATAGGGCTGTCATGTGTGCCTGCCAGGTGGAAACGGCAGTTTTCAAAATCCTTTAAATTTTTTCTGGCCACTGCCAGTGCCTTTGTACTAGGATCAATACAGTGCAGAATACCTACCCGTGGCGCAACAAACCTTGCCCAGCGTCCACTGCCACATCCCATGTCAAAGCCTACTGCGTTTTTCGGTATTGCTTCCCATGGGAAGATACTGAAATATGAGGTGAAGATTCCTTCAAGAACATTTCTGGGTATATTCGTTTGATCGTATCTCGCCCACTCCTCGCCGAACCCCTCAACCACCCTCTCATCAATGTTTTTCATGTCCCCTTTCCGAATAAGGTCTCATCCAGCTTTTAATTTATTACAGGCAAAGAATCATATGGGTTTTCTCCACAGTTGCAGGACTTCCAGACCTTCTTCCAACTCTCCGACTCTCTCATAGAGACTGATGCGGCCCTGTGTTGAAGAACGCGATAGTTTAGGCCGGTAGTAACTGCAAAAACCTCCGCAATGAATTTCATCACATGCTCCAGCAATCCAAGGGCGAAAAAATAACGCTTCTCAATCACCGCCTTTCGAATCAACATCCGTGAATAAAGATACCGCCCGGCCAAAAGCGTTCTGAGAGACAGCTCACTCTTTTTGTATCCGATCAGAATTTCTGGAAGGCAGGCAAAACGGCTTTTTTCATATGTTCTCAGCAGCAGTTCTTGGTCCTGGGCCTTAGTTGTCAAGGTGTTGTAAGGGTTTCGTCTGAACCAATCTGTATTCCCCATCCACGTGGGGTGAGGAAGGTAAAAACCGGCCCATGGACGGCTACATATCTCCACATGATTTTGCCTGAAGGGGTAGGTACCAACAACACGACCCTTTTCGCTGAAAATCATGACCCGGCTGCCCACGAGGTCAATCTCAGGATGATCTTCGAGAAACTGCATCTGGGCTTCCAGGCGAGATGGATATGCAATATCGTCTCCATCCATGCGTGCAAAATATTTCCCACGGCTTTCTCGCACAGCCTGATTCAACCTGGCTGCCAGTCGCTTGTTCTTGCCGTCCACTATAATGCGAATACGCCTGTCCTGATAACGATTGGCCACAGCGACGGTTTTATCCTGTGAGCCATCATCAATTAGGATCAGTTCCCAATTATCATAGGTTTGCTGAAGAATCGACCGAATAGCCTGGCCCAAAGTCGATTCGCAATTAAAGACAGACATTCCAATACTGACTATCGGGTTCATAAATTATATTTTCGGAAACATCCTGCCAGGCCACCCTGTGGCCCGAAAAGTTTTTTCTCCCACGATCCTCCAACTTAATTCAAATATTAATCTTCTGGCGGCACGCGGACCCCGCACATCACCCCAGATGAACGAACATATGGTAAGCAAGACTTTCCGCAACATCTTTAAGGGCATGGTCATTTGGTGGGATCGTACTATGGTTTCGTATGACCGTGGAAGTTGGTTGGTGTTTTTTATATTATTTCGTGCTGTACGCACGTCTTCAAGCAAAGCCTGCAACCGATGTTCATAGGTGTGCTCCGCTCGAGTGCGTGCAAAAGCGGCTTCAGCCATGGAATCACGAACAGACGGATGATTCAAATAAAACTGAACCTTTTCCGCCAGTTCATCAATGTCGTCAAAAGTATCTATCTCTCCTCCAATACGATAAAAGAGATCCAGGCGAGGCGCTGATTCAGTGAGCAAGAAACCGCCAGCGCCGGGCACCTCAAAAGTTCGAGCCTTGATCTGATTGGCGCCTTTGGAGTTGGCGAAGTTCAGGCTGATAACCGATCGGCGCATGATGTTGGAAATATCCGTTGCAGACACAGAACCGGCGGGCCAGCCATGCCCGAAACAAGCAACTCGGATGCCTTTCTGCAACAGGGCTTTGATGCGCTGTTTGCGGTCGCCGTGAGCGGCCCCAACAAAAGAAACTGGATAGGTGCATTTTGAAGCTTTGAGCGGCGGATTAAGCGTTTGCGAGTTTGCGGCCCACTGAGTCAGATGGACATTTTGTATGCCATCGCGATTATATAGCGGCAGAACATCGCTGTAAGTTGTAGTGATCAGCTCATAGGCACCGCCAATAAATTTTGAAACCTCTTGATATTTCCACGAATCGTCGGTGGTCCAGCATATTGTGATAGTGGTGATATGCGTTTTGATAAGATTGAGAGTTTCCAGCCAGATTTCATAATGCATAGGAACGGTGAACATTACATCGGGTTTTTCCTGGACCAATATATCAATCAGTTTGCAGTTTAAATCTGCATAGTTGGTATAATCGCTTTTATCCCATAATTCGAAGAAAAGCACTTTGTGGCCTAAATTCTTAAGGGCAGGCAAAAATGCAGCATATTCAGTGCTAGTTCCTCTATATGGGGTGCCATATTGATATCGGCCAAATGCGCATAATATCTTCATTTAAAATCTACTTATGTTTATCCTTTGCAGGAACGATTCTAATAATGTCATGGTTTACTTTAAAAGCATAATTTGGTTTTTTTTGCTTAATAAATGCTTGCAGTGCATGCAGTGTAGGATAGTCGTTCGTTCCGTCAAATAAACGAGCATCATCAATTAGAATTACATTGTTAAAATCACTATGGTCAAAGATGGTATTTAATTCTGCAAGCACAGGTGTGTCCGTCTCACCTCGACTGGAAAAACCTCCTGAGTAATGAGCATCTAACCAGAAAAGTGCCGGTGTAGTTAGCGTCTGACCCACTTTGAGAAGCACAACAGTACTGTCTCCGTGGTAAATATGAATGTTTTTGTGTTTGGCAAACCTTCTCAAAGCTTTTCTATAAAGATTTTCGGACAATTCTATTGATACAATTCCATCAAATTCTTTGCTAACCGCGTAAACCATATCTCCCAGATAAGTGCCTGTTTCGATAAAAACTTGAATATTATACCGCTGTCCATATTCTATGATGGTATGTTGCCTATATAAATGAGGCGTAGATCCATTTCTGTTTTTACGCCTCCAATTAAAATAATCGATTTTGTGCTGGGTACCTCTATAATATTGATATAAAAAACTACTTCTGAATAACTGTTTTGCCTGCCGTAGCATGTAACTCCTTCTTTGTTCTAAATGAGTTTAAAGTGAAATAACCCTAAAGCATATTTCATGTATTGTGCTGATTTAATATCGGCAAACTCTATCAGACAGCCTGAATCGTCAACAAATGAAAATTCAACAAGCTTGAACTCTTGGAAAAATTCTATAATATCTTTAGCATCAAACACACAGCCGGCATTAAAAAATATATTGGGCCTGCCTATGGGAACTGATAGAAAAAAATTTCCATTTTTGGAAATAACACGTTTTGTTTCTGCTAATGCCTTCCAGCTCCCACTGACATCGAGGGGATCTCCGTATCTCCCTAACCCAATGTGTTCAATTACATGCAAACAAGAAAGCGATTGGATACTCTTGTCTGCAAATGGTAGACGTAAAATGTTTCCTGAAATTTTATACAAAGAAGATACTCTAATTGCTGGTGGTCGGAATTCCATTTGAATTACCGGAATTATCGCACTCAATTGAACAATGAAAGACAGGTTTGATGAAATATCGACGTGAATGGGAAACGACGCGTGATTATTGATAATACGCTGGGTTGCCCAATATGCCTGCAGGACGTAATGTGGATCAAAAGTACTTTTTTGTGTTTCTTCGTATAATATGGGCAAGATTTTTATTGGATAGCTTCCAGAATAACCTTTTTTATATACTCTCCAGCTTTTCCGGAATGATATGAGTTCATGTGGTAATTTGATTAAATTACGCGGATCAACAGATGCTTGAATGTTTTTAAGAGTACCCGATAAAAAGATTCGATTCAATTTCTATCCTCTAATGCGCAATAGCCATTACATGATAACCAAAACACAACGTATTTATTTCTTTGAGTTTGGCGTTCTTTTGCTTTAAATAATGATAAAAAAAAGAGGAGCATAAAAATAAGATTGCCCAGAATCCTTCGTATCGCATGCACCGCGCTGCTTCCACCATCAGCCATGCATGATAACTGCCGACCGGTTCTATGGAAATCTGATCAAAATTATTTTCTTTTAAGATTAAATCAAGATAACGATTGCTGAAACCGCTATAAAAATAGTATGGATCCATGTGACGTAATGAATTTGCTGGCACAGTGAGGATGAACTTGCCACCGGGTTTGAGCAGTCGGGAGAATTCTGCAATTGCAGCGTTGGGATATGGAATATGTTCCAACACTTCCGTGCAAAGAATAGCATCAAAGAACTGATCTTTTTCGTCGATGCTCCAAATATCGCTGACATAATCAAGCTTGCCATATTGATACGTTTCATGGAGAGCTGTCATGGAATCTTGCTCATCCTTTTCAAATTTGCCAAAATCCTGCGCATAATAATGTAGATGTTCGCAAACCGGTCTGTATTGCTGGCTGCCGCACCCTGCATCCAGCAACTTGCTGTTCATAGGAAGATTTTTTAGCTGTCGTACAACCCACTGCTTACGATCATATTCATTATTAAGCAACCGTTTAAGTCTTTCTATGGGTACCATGTTATTTTCTCACTTGTCTAAACACTCTGCTTTGCGAGCGGACTACTATCCTTGACCTGATGGGTTGTGATCATTCTCAGAGCCAGGATTAGAAACCAGCTCGCGTAAAGTCCTCCTGCGATACCCAGTGCAAGCACAACCCCGGCTGGGCCATTCGTATCCGCTAAGAGGAAGGTTAAGCCTGCAGCAATAATTCCGCTGATACTGATCGGTAAAATGTAAACATGGGGACGGTTTGCCAATAGGCCATAACCCGAAAGCATTTGGCCCAGGTAGTAAAGTGCCCAAGCGGCGGTCAGCCACGGCAGCAAATAGGAAAGCTCGATAAATTGATCATTACTGATAAATAAAATCAGCTGTTGGTGAAATTGGGAAAAGAGCAAAATTAGCACTGCAGTTCCAACAGCATAAAAGGCGATCATCGCCAATATAACCTTATTAGCGGATTTGATTGATTGCGTTGATTCCATTTTACCCGCACGATCATATGCAATCGGCAAAAAAAAGGTGCTCAGAAAACCCGAACCAAAAATCAGCGGATATAGGGCAAGCTGGTTGATCACGGCATAAACGCCCACTGTATCGGCACCTTCAAAAACTTGAAGTGCCCATCGATCACAGGATTGATGAAGCCAGCTAAAGATGCCCCAGATGAAAAAAGGCCATGCGAATTTTAGAATTTCATAATCGAGGCGATTTTTTTCTGAAGGCAGGTTGTTTCTTACCGGCTGGCTGGCAACAGTACTTCGAACCATGTGGATATAATATTTTTCCGTGTACCACCCGACGATCCCCATGGAAACCAAAAACCCGCACATTACCACCCAGGCATCTTTGAAAAGTATGTATAACAAGCCAGCAGCCAACAAGGGTTTCATAAAAGCGGCCACTGAATTAACAAGCGCAACAGCCTTTCTTTTGCGGGCCGCCATTAGCATGTTCAAACGGACGCCTGTCCATCCTGTCATGGCGCCAGTCAGTGTGGCAAGCATAATTAGTAGAGACCAATCGTGCAATTTAATAAGATATAAGATCAACCCAAAGACAAAACTAAAGACAGCAACCAAACCCAATAACCGCTTAAGGTATTTTATAGACAGGCAAGAATATTTCTCAATCTCATTGCGCTGCCGACTGATAGACCAAAACCGCATAAAACCCTGTCCAATGGGACCAAATATATTAGCTCCAATAAGAAGAACAACGGTATTGGCAATGGCAAGTTGTCCAAACTCAGCAGGGCTTAACATCAGGGTGAGTAATTTGATAGCAAACAGTCCTCCAACTGCCATGCCGACTTGTCCGAAAAAGACCCAAAATGCTTCGGAGGGCAAACGGTTCCTGCCAAATGATCGTAAATTAAAGTGCATGCGTAACAAGTGAAGATAGCATATAATTCTTTTGTGTAAAATTACATTATAACCTTAGGAACGTGGACGAAATAACTTCCCCAACTATGCATCACAGATTCAGGCCACCTTTGCCCGATCTCAAATCACAAAAATATTGAAATAGCTCGCTATTCCTTCAACTTTTGTGATCTGAGATCAAACAAATTCGACCCAAATCTGTACGCCTACTTGGAGAAGTTAATTCGTCCACGTTCCTTATGGTTTTATTTCAGATCTTAGATATTCATTGAAATCTCAGCATTCACGGGTCTTTACTCTACGTTATTTCAGAGCCTCATTGTATACTTTTATAGTTCTCTCAAACATAGCCTCGTTAGTAAAATATTTTTGAACACGGCTTTTGCCGGCCTTACCGTATTTTCTGCAAAGATCTTTATTTTCCAAAAGATGACAAATAGCATTCGCCAAAGCATTTGAGTCCTTTGGAGGAACAACCATACCTGTTTTATTATGGACATTGACAAAAGAAGTTCCTGTGCCTAATTCTGTTGATATGACCGGTTTGCCGCACGCCATAGCTTCAAGCAGTACAAGGCCAAAAGCTTCACTCCTGTAAATGGAAGGAAGTACCAGGAGATCAGAAGCATGAAGAAGGGTATCCCGCATCTCGTCATCAGCTGCTCCCAAAAACACAACTCTATCCGATAAAGACAGATCTTTGCTTAATGCGCGCATACATGATTCCACAGGTTCTCCTTCTCCTATAATCAGTAACGTGCCCTTAACTCTTTTCATTGCCAGTATCAAGTGCCTAAGCCCTTTATAGTATCGCATTTTGCCTATAAAAAGTATGATCCTGTCCCCATATTTTTGTCTAATATCAAAAACAGCATTGCTAAAACGCTCTTTTTGCTGAAAGCGGTTAAAATCAATTCCCAGAGGATTCACTACACATCTATCTTTAACTTTTTGCAGTGTGTTAGATGTCATAAGATAATTTGAAGAAGTCGGCATTATAAACTTTGCATGTTTTAAAAAATGAAACATAAATGGTGAATAGAAAGCCAGTAATTCTTTTTGTTTTACAATATCACTATGGTATGTAATAATATATGGTTTTTTTATTTTGGATAAAATTAAAGATAATTCAGCAGTAGGATTTGGGAAATGAAAATGCAGTATATCCGCATCATTGCTAAGCGCTTTTAGATGATAAAAGAAACTTGGTGTAATGGGGGCTGACTGCAACCTGCCATGTTCTCCTACTTTTGTTATCTTAATCGAATTATCATAATAAATTGACGTGATGGGCCCAGTATTGGATACAAGCACCTCAGTTTGAATGCCATATGGCTTAAGACCATGGCAAAGGCAATTTATATGTTGCTCAATACCACCTATCACAGGAGGATAATAGTCTTTATAAATCTGTAATACTTTAATGTTGTGACTTGTGGATTTCGTAAGGGGCCTGACAAAAGAAATGCTTTGACTGTAAGAATCTTGATCCAACAACTCGAAATAAAGCGATTCTATATCTCTAAGAAGGCGCTTTTTTGAAAAGTTTTGCATAACAAATGATTTGGCTGCTCTTGCCTTCTTTTCCCTCAATCCCTTATTATTAACAATATATTTTATACCGCCAGCAAAGCCTTTGGCATCCTTCTTCCTGCATATTATGCCCCGCTCACAAATTTTAAAACCATCTGATACAACATCTAATTGTGAATTACCCAAAAGATCCCTCACACCGCCGACATCGGTTGCAATCACCGGCACCGAACATGCCATGGCCTCTATGAGCGAAACAGGAGTTCCTTCGTTGTTTGAAGTCAGGGCAACAATATCAAGATTACTGTAAATCTCCGGTAATTTTTTTTGCCAGCCGCAAAATTGTACATGATCAGACAATCCTTGCTGCTTGCAATAGGCAATCAGATCTTCTCTTAGTTCGCCATCTCCGATAATCAGAAAAGTTGCTTTAATTGATGGATTTTGTTCGAGGAAAATTTTTGCCGATTCTAAAAACATCTTGTGATTTTTTATTGGAACTAGCCTGCCAACGATACCGATTTGCAATTCAGGGGAGGCCATTTTGCTCTCCCCTGAATTGCAAATTTGTGTTGACTCTCCAAGATGATCTTTACCTGAAAGAAAGGGCTTCAGATCAAAGCCGAGCTTGATCACCCTGACGTTGCTTGCTCGTACAATTCGATACTTGTTTACAATTTCGTTCTTCTGGCTTTCACTTATAACAATAATGATGTCAGTAATTTTAGCCAGGATGCGCTCTGTCAATATGAATATTGTGGACATCATTCTTCCAAAATAGCCGTGAAATACATGCCCATGGAAGGTATGAACAACGCGAATTTTGTCGCCATAAATTAAGTTGTGGATAAAAGCCGTTATCCTGCCGATTGTACCTGCCTTTGCGGTGTGTGTATGGACTATATCCGGTTTCTCTTGATTTAAGATCCGAAAAATACTTAAAAACGATCTAACATCATTTATAATACTGATTTCTCTCTGAAGATCGAAAATGATGATCGGCTTTATACCATACGCATCAGCGAAATAGCTCATGTCCCCTTCTTTAGCAGATACTTTTCCAGTAACAAGGACTGATTGGAATTGATCAGGATCAAGTCCTTGTGTCAGAAGCGTTGCATGAATAGCCGGCCCGCCTATATTCAGACGGGCTATAATTCTTAATATTTTTATTTTTCGATTCATGTGAGATAGCCATCAGCTACAAACTGCTTCAAAAACCTTTATAGTTTCATCAGCACATGTTTGCCAGGAAAATTTCCGAGATTGTCTTAAGCCTTTTTGCGAAAACTCATTACGAAGACTTTTATCATTAAGTAGAAAATTTAAACCTCTTTCAATATCTTCAACCCGATACGGATTTACATAATAAGCCGCTGATCCGGCAACTTCCGGCAAACTGGAAACATTGCTTGTAATGACCGGACAGCCACAGGCCATGGCTTCAATTACCGGAAGGCCAAAGCCTTCATACATGGATGGATAAACAAAAATTTTTGCTTTCTGATACATTTCAACAAGCTTTGCATTTGAAACATACCCTTTAAAAATAATATTATCTCTATATTTTGTTGGAATATCAATGAGTTCCTTAAAAAACCATCCTTTTTTGCCAGTTATGACCAACTTTTCTGTAATACTGTGCTTTTCTTTAAGAAGAATATATGCTTCAATCAATTTTCTGAAATTTTTTTTCGGCTCCAGCGTGCTGACTCCCAGGATATAATCACCCCTGTTATTATTTTTTGGCGGTTTAAATCTTTCAGACACTCCTTCGTACACTACACCAATTTTATCTTTATCTATATTAAAAAGCCTGACAAGATCATCTTTTGTGCTTTTACTCACTGCAATAAATCTGTCAACATATCTGAATCTGTATTTTAAAACATGTTTAAAATAAACTCTTCTTTTTAAAGGCTGCCATTGAGGGAAAAGATTCGGGATTAAATCATGCACAGTCATAACAACCTTTACTCCATGTGGTCTGAAAAAAAACGGAGCCCTTACTGTGGGGACATGAACAACATCAAATCCGCTCAATCCTTTGGAATAATTCCTAAACGAAGAAAAAAAGCGGCTTAATTTTCTAAATGGCGTATCATGCTTAAATAAGGATGATTCAGGAAAATGCTTCAAAAAAATATCTGAGGACATTATCAACCTGATATCATGCTTTTTGTTTTTCAATAATTGCTCTGCAAGATTATTAATATAATGCTCAATACCTGTAAAATCAGAATTCAGCAACATGCCAGCACAAATACCAATCTGCATTATTTAAGTTGTCCTTGACATTTTTGGGGTAGATTCAGAATAAGCTTTCGGTAAAAAATAAGTTGGTCATTTGGGTTTAATGCTTAGGAACGTGAACAAAATAACTTTCCCAACTATGCATCACAGAAAAATTCCGGATTTTTCTTTATCCACTCATTTGGATTTTTACAAAATGCCTGATATGCATCCAAAACCTGCATTGGTTCTTCCTGCATGACTATTCTTCCTTTTTCCAGCCAGATTACTTTATTGCAAAGTTGTTTAAGCTGGGCAGGATTGTGTGAAATGATAATTGCACATTTGGCCAGGGCATGCAGATTTTTCATTCTATCCATTGCCTTATCCTGAAATGCCCTGTCCCCTGTGGCCAGCACCTCGTCCAGAATAAGAATGTCCGGGCGGATAGCAGTGGCAATGGCAAATGCCAGGCGACTCCGCATTCCGCTGGAATAAGTTCGTACCTGTTCATCCATGAAATCTCCGATATCGGCAAACTCTTCAATTTCATTCATTCGTTCTCTTATTTCAAATGTTTTAAGACCCAGCAGGCAACCACTGATATACACATTTTCCCTGCCGGAAAGCTGTTTTTGAAATCCCACACCCAGTGCCAGAAGCTGTACCTGGCCGTTAATCTCTATATTTCCATTATCAGGCTGGTAAATTTTTGTACAGACCAGGGACAATGTGCTTTTTCCTGAACCATTTCGGCCAATAATACCCAGAGTTTCTCCCTGATAAATGGAAAAGGAAATACCCTTCAATGCCCAAAAATCCAACTCTTTATTTTTGTTTTTAAAAAGCAGTTCAAAAAGTGATGAATGCTTGCGAAAACATAAACTTACATTATCAAAGGAGACCATAGGTGAATGCTTTTCTGATAATTGTTGGCACGTGTTATTTAAAAATTTAGTCATCAGTAAAAATTAAACCTGAGGTAACAGTTCACGGTTGTCGGTTTACAGGTTTATAACAGTTTAGGAACGTAGGGAGATACCCTGCGAAAAAAGAACAATCCAAACTGCATGATCACAAGAACAAATGCAAAGACAATCAGTATGGGAACAGGATCAAACATCTTTCCATAAAAAAGAAGATCATGAACAGCGGTTATAACATGAACCATTGGATTCAACGAATAAAGAGTCTTGGCGTATTCAGGAATAGATTGACTTTCATAAATTCTGTCAGGAGAGTATAGAACAGGGCATAGATAAAGGCCGAAACGCAAAATATATGTTATGAATCTTCCAGTGTCTCTTATATAGACTTCAAATATTGACAAAAACAGACCTGCAGTAAACGATATGATAATCGTCAAAAATACTGGAACAACAATGCTCAAGGTATGCAATCCCAATGCATGATAGTTCCAGATCATGATAATGATGAGTCCAATCATACCAAAAAAAGCCTGCACCAGGGGGGAAATAACTAAATAAATGACCATGGGCAGAGAAGCCTGTTTAATCAGACCTTCACTGCGGGTAAGAGCACTTGTACATAAAGAAATTGAGCGGGAAAAGGACTGATATGTCACAAGGCCGCATAAAAGAAACAGATGAAAATTTTCCCCGCCACGGTTAAAAATGACTTTTACCACAAAATAATAAATAAGCATGAGAAACAAAGGATCTAAAATCCACCAGAGCATTCCTAATTTGGTTGTTGCCACGGTAGTTTTGATATTTACATAAAATTGACTGCGCAAAACATGACGGTTTTCCCAAATATCTTTGCTAAGTCTTAACATTCAACGTCCATTTTCATTTTCGATTATTTGTATGGAACGTGGACGAAATAACTTCCCCAACTATGCATCACAGATTCAGGCCACCTTTGCCCGATCTCAAATCCCAAAAATATCAAAATAGCCAGCTATTCCACCAACTTTTGTGATTTGAGATCGAACAAATTTGACCCAAATCTATGCGCCTGCTTGGGGAAGTTATTTCGTCCACGTTCCTTATCTGTGTGTCCAGATGATCCAGCAAGCCGATTACGGCCTCGACCCGTGCCAACATCCGCTTGATACTGCTCTGGGAAGTACTCTGCTCCAATCGCTCTTGACCTGAATTTAACCTGGCCACCCACCCGGCATAAGCAAATGCACCTGCCTCCGGGGCATACTGGGGCCCAGGCAGGTCCCAGGGCTCTATATACCATTGATCCCAGTTTCCTGGTATGCCCAGCCGCCAGAACAACTCTATCTTGGGCCGGCGCCCGTAAAAGAAGGACTCATTAAAGGAGAGCGTGCTATCCTTTCTAAACAGGATCTGGGGCTCTTCTACCGGGTCAGGTCTGTAATTTGCATCCAGCACCAGACGGTTATCCGTGATTCGGGCCATGGGCACCACAAAATACGAGATTTCGGGTGAACCTTTTACGCGTGCAACAATGTCATTCCATCCCTGTTTCGTGATAAAGCAGTTGCCATCCCAGGGCAACACCCATTTTGCCAGTCCTTTGCCTTGAGCAAGGGCAGCGTTGCGCGCTCCGTTATTGTTCATCACATAATTATTTTTATGCCGGTAAAGACGCATCAGCACTCGCCCCTGTTCTTCCGGTTTGAGTGCCTCGAAACGGGGAGAGCAGGGAGCGAATTCTACAGGCACACCTTCAATGTCCCAGCACACGTTAATGTATTCATCCTGATGAAAAGGGATGCGGAGGTAGGAACGGTTCGCTTGTTCCAACATACGCATAATGGTTTTTTCTTCGTCCGGATCAACAATACGGTTGACCACAAAGCGTTTATCACATCCTGGAAATTCGGACTCATTTTCCAAGATGAATCTAAGATTGTCTCGGGATTGGCCTTTGCGATGGCGGGGCACCAAATCATTGCCGATTATCCGGTAAAGCACAAATGTATCAGATTCATTGGACAGCAGGCTTTGCAGATATTTTTCTTTTAAATTAGAAAAACTAACTGCCGGATACATTCCCCGATCCAGAGAAACCCGTGCCACCTTTTCAGCTCGGCGCAGCCTCTGCAAAAAATGATACAAACGAACGGTTCCAGGAATCTGGCTTACTAATCTTTTGAATATTTCCCAGGAATGCATAGAGGACTAAATCAACTGCAAATTTATTTCAAAAAAAACATTTATTAGCAAATTTGAACCAGCACGTATACAACCGCAGCGCATAAAAAATTCCAAATAAAGGAAGAAAGTCAACCATTGATCGGGATAATTTAAAGATTACCGTAGAACTTGCAACTGGAAGCAAGTGGATACAGCAAATGGCGACATCCTTAAACCGGTTGTATGGAAATCTTTCAGGAAAAAGCCTGCGCAGGCGTATCTGACCTATGGTAACCCTTTTTTGTTTTTGAAACAGTAAAGAAAAAGAATCCCTGGCTGGATGATACATGATATTGTCTTGATCAAAATACATTTTAAAACCATGATCACGAGTACGGTTACCAAACTCAAAATCTCCACCAGATAAAAGCCTGGATTCAAAATTCCCGACTTTTTCGATTACTCTCCTTGCTAAAAAGAGACAGGCTGTTGGAGCGTATCCATCTATCTTCATATAATCTTTTATTGGAAATCCCAGAGCAATATGATATTTTTCCCACAAAGACGGTATTCTTTTTGATGAATAGATTTCGATATTACACCCGACATAATCTATTTTTTTATTAGTGAAACATTGAACACCATTGTAAATCCAGTCTGAATCAACAGTCATATCCGAATCAATAAAAGCAATAATTTCACCACGAGATACACTGAATCCTTTGTTTCTCGCAGCGTAAGAGCCTTGCATCTCTTCAATTTCAAAAATAACATTTCCTTCAAACTCAGAGACTGTTTTCTGAATCATTGAAATTGTATCATCATTTGAATTATTATCAACAACAATAATTTCATACTGCTTTTGGGGGTAGTGTTGTTTGAATAATGATCGAAGCGTTTGCTGTATTCCGTAAGAATCATTATGTACAGGAATAATCACAGAAACAAATGGCCTATAGTGCATATTTCATTCTCAACCTAAGGAACGGGAACGAAATAACTTCCCCAATTAGGCATCACAGCTTCAGGCCGCCTTTGTTCGATCTCAAACCCCAAAATTATTGAAATAGCTCGCTATTCCATCAACTTTTGTGATCTGAGATCAAACAAATTTAACCCAAATCTATGCGCCTACTTGGGGAAGTTATTTCGTCCCCGTTCCTTAGTCCCCAAATGATTTTTTTTTGTGAAACGGTATATAAAAATATTTTATTATTGAGCAAGGCATCCCACTTGTTTGTCCAGCCATAAACACTACCCTGGGAAGCATGTGTTTTAAAAAAATCCAAAAATTGCAAATAAGCTTTTCTCAGTTGCTTGCCAATCAGCAGCCTTTTAGAATTGAGCACTTTGTCAATATTTTTGCTGAAAATTCCAGCGCATTCCTGCAAGATTTGGTCAAACTCCATCAGACATTCGACAGAGTAACCCCGCTTCTGCGAGTTACGCGCTACCTTTTGACCACTGGTCTTGAGCGTCTCACAGATTAGATGCTGATCATTATCGTAACCCAAAGCAGACATGGTCTCATGATTCAATATCCAAAATAGTGCGTTGCGTGCATCATCAAACAAATCCTGCCATGATTTTTTTTGCCCCTTTCTGAAGAAATCCGCATTTATGGCCTGTAATTGCTGGAATGAAAGTACATCGGTGCGGACAGGATCAATTTCCAGAAATGCCGCTATTTTTTTGAAAGTCGTATTAAAATCAGACACTACATCTTCGAATTTTAGAAACAATATTTTGTCTTTGGGATGCTGCATCCAGGATAGAGCGTGTTCACTCCAAAGTCCAAACATATTGTCGCCACAGCAAAGCAATGTATCGAGCAGTTCACTTAATGAACGGTTGTTTTGATTAAACTTGTCCTTATAGGAAGCAAAAGAGCGTAATGCGGCACGCCCATCACGATAGATGTATATAACCTTATCTTTTGCAAAGCCTTCATGGTAAGGCGAATGGGTTTTTACCAACTTCAAGTTTTGTGTCTTGTACCGTAAGGGGTCAAGTTGTTCGAATTCTTTGGGTTGTAATTTTGAAGCATGTTGTTTACCTAAAAATAAAGGCCAGTGCATGAACTGGTGACCAACCACTTCAGAAACTTCAAAGATTTTTCCGATATCGGAGTTATCGTTATAGATTGAGTAGGATTTAAGTCCGAAGTTATGATTGAGAATAATTCTCAACAGGGTATTACCGGAACGAGGATATGAAGCCAGCCAGACCAGATTGGAAGAGCGTTTTTGTCTTGGTTGGCGGTAGCCTATGCTACGGTGAATAATCTGCTGGCCTCTACACGCGCGCATCCAAACCTCAAATCCGACAGGACAGTCCGGTAGCTTTCCCATGAGCGGTAGACAAACGCATAGTTCATCGCCAGTGGCCAAAAGTATGAAGTTGTCCAGGTCCGGCATGCGCAGCACAGTACCGCTCAATTTAAGAGCCTCAAAATCCTGCGGGGTTTGAGCCGCCCACAGCACCTCACCGATCGTTAGCTTCACCAGTTTCAGAACAGAGATCATCACAGTGCCATTGGTATTCAAGGGCTTCAGGATTATCGGCTTGTCCCTCAGCAGGATTGGCTCAGGCACTGGCAGGGTGATGTGCTGCCATTCATCAGCAATCAAGGGGATGGTTTCAACTATTTCTCCGCGCTTTCGGGTTGAGGGGAACACAACCTGGGCGAAAAGGGAATGACCTGGTTCGGCAGCGATTCTTTTCTGTTCGGTTAGGCGGCTTGCCGCCTGCTTTTCGTATTGGCCAATAACGTCCAGCAAGCTTTCTACCAAATCCGGCCAGTCTGTTGTTTCGGTTGTCGAAGATTGAGCAGGCATGATGCCTTTGGCTGTTTGCAGGGTTGCATTTGGATTTTGCAACTGGCGCGGTTCCACAGCATTGCCCTCAGCCATTCCGGCCCATTGCCCACGGCGAATTTCCTTGTACAATCGCTCATAGGCATGAAACTTCTGTTTGTCCTTGTCCGGCAGATTTGAGGCGTGGTGGCGCTTAAGTCTGGGCTGGATAAAATCAAGCAGTGAGGAAGAAAATGACCACGGATCATTGGGCCAGGCCATATTTAGTTCCGTGCCCATGCGGACCAGAGTAGATACAGGGTCGGCCAGAAGTTGGTCAAAGGTGACCAAAACATAGCCTTGATCCTGGCAGGCGTGCAAAGCGTCCCGAACATGTGCCAGCCAGAGCAGGTGGGCTTTTGCCAAGTCAATGTTTTCGACGCGAGCCAGGGACGGGGCAGCCTCCCAGGGATGACGAACCATGAGCACAAACCTGGATGCCAAACCTGCTTCCTGAAGGGCTTCTGCCCAAAGGGGCATGAACCGGCACAAAAAGGGGTCAGCCAGAAAAAGAGAGCCGGTTTCATTCCGGCAGTTTGCTATCAATGCATTGATGCGTTGCCTGGCCCGCTTCGCGCAGGGAGACTGCATCCAGCCCTGGGGAAGAGGCCCGGCCATTGTTGGAGAATGGTCGAGGTCCTGGAACAGCAGGCTATGGATAGTAGAAGCATCGGTCTGGGCCTGGTCGTCTATGGATGTCATACCAAGCATGCGCAGGCATTGACCGAGGATGGATATGCCGTTTTTGGGTGTGCCTATTACTGTAATGATGGAATTGCTCATATGTTTTCCATTGCAAAAAAACTCTGAATTCTTTTTTGTCTGTTCTTCCTGGACTGCTTTGGATGCAGCGAATGGCTAATAATTCTTCGCTTTTTGCAGCTTAACCCTTATTGACTTTTTTCCAGCGCTTCTCGAATTCCTTCTGCACCGCTGTCTGGTCTTTTTCAAATAACGGTTTATCGAAAGGGTTGCCCAGCTTGATCAGATTGCGGCGCAGGTCTCTCGTTTGGTGGAGCCTGGTAAAAGCCTCGGCACGACTGTCAGGCGCAAGGGCGGTATCCATTTCCCGCTTGTACTCGTCTAACCGTGTAATGGATAATTGTCCTTTCCTGCGGCGGAAAGCGCCCAAGGGTTTTTTGCATTGAAAATACTCCGCATGGCGGGCTAATTCGCGCCACAGACTCCAGTCCCCAGCCAGTTTGAAACCCCGCAGCGCGTGCCTGCTCTTGAACCATAAACGCTTTTTAAAAAACATGCCTTCCTGCTGCAGAAAATGCCAGTAATGTCCATCACACAGACCTTCCCTGATGATAGCGGTAGGGGTGGGCACGTCCCGTTCCAGGATTGGAGCATCATTTTTAATGACATATTGTGGTCCGCCGATCCATTGAACTTCAGGATGATCAAGAGATATTTTGCAGAGCGAATACAAGGCGCTCGGCATCAGGACATCATCGGCGTTAATCCAAGTCATGAAATTATCAGGGGAGATAAACATACAGTCAAACCCCTTGATGATGGCATCGTACACTCCCTGATCCGGTTCACTGGACCAGGTGAAGTTTACACATTGACACTTGATATCCGGAGTTTGGCTGGTAAGCACCTCTTCCCAGTGCTTCAACTTATCAATTGTCCCGTCGGTGGAGCCACCGTCCTGAACATGATAACGGATGCTCAGGTTGCCAGCCTGGGAAATAACGCTTTGAATTGTCTGATCAATCGTTTCGAAAGTGTTTAAGCTTGGTGTTACTATAAAAAAAGCGAATTGTTGCTGATTATCTATAAATGACACTGAGTTTTTGTTTTTTAAAGACAAAGAGCCTACAACATCTTCCATGTTTTTCTTCCATAGAACACTAAGATTGGATGGGCACCCATGTGTTGAATAAGTTTTTTTAGTATTGTGAAACCATGTTTTATTATATGCCGTTTCACTCATACAATACAAATCAGGATCATTTGAAATTTTTTCAGGATTAACAAAAGCGTTACATGTTTTTACCCTTTCAAAAATTCTATAAATAATTTTATTTGTCCAAAAGCTATTTGAGTTAAAAATAACATCCAATAAATGGAAACTATAGCCGCCGGGTTTTAACACACGATTTATGTCATCAATAATTTTATCGAAAAATGAGGTATCCCCTTGGGGTACATGCTCTAAAGCAGAAATAGAAAAAACAAAATCAAAATAATTATCTGGTAATTCAGGGTTGAAATTGCCCATATAATCTCTAATAAGTCGTCCGTGAATATTCTTCGTATCTTTAGGGCCGTTTCCCAAGCCTTCCAATGCATCAATATTCCAACACTCATGAGTTTTTGAAAAATGTTTTAATATGCGAGAATGACCACCATCAACCTCCAAAATATTCGAGCCTGCTGGCACATTGACTTTTATAAAGGCAAATACCAATAAATCTTGATAGTTTTTTAGCTCCGCTGACTCACAATCAATTTTTTTACCAAATAATTCAATATCTAAGGATTTAAATAGGTCCCAATGAGAACGGCGGGCAAAAGTAAAATCGTTAAAATTGTCTGGATCAACCTTCATGTTTTCGATTTCAATTATTTTTTGTTGCCCACGAAGACAATTTGTTGAAGGTGTTTCCTTGAATTCAATATTATTTCTTTTTTTCTGGCTTTCCTTTGACGGTTTTAAAACTGAGGACGCTTCTAAGATGGTATGCTCTTTTTTATCGTCTTCGTTGTTAAACCGTTTTTTTGGCCAATTCCCAAAATGTTTATGGTATTGATAATGTCCTTGTCCTTGCGCTCCAGTTTCGACCAAAATTAATTTACCGCTTGGATAATCCTTGAACTTTAAAATTCTTTGTTTGAGCTCTTGTTCATCAACAAGAGTTCTTAATGCATCTGATCTTTCTTGCGCGGTTACCGTTGATTCTATCTCTTTCTTGTAAATATCAAAATGCCTTTGTGAAAGCTGTCCTTCCTTCAATCGAGATGCTGCGAGCGGAAACTGAAATTGAATCAAGTAAGCATAGTGTGCAAAAAGGCGCCAAAGGTCCCAGTCTCCGGCGTACTTGAAATTTTTTATCAATTTACCCGCACCAACTTTGTTCCACAACCAGTTACGAAAAAAAATCCCTTCCTGCATCAAAAAATGCCAATGTATTCCGTCACACAAACCATGCTTGACAGCATCGGTCGGCGTTGGCCGGCAAGTTTGAAGAATATTGATATCTTCTTTTATGATACTTGCAGACCCAGACAACCATGAAACATATTCAGGCTTAAATTGATTCGCAATGTAATGAATAAAGGCAAAAGCACCAGGCATGAGAATATCATCAGCATTGATCCATGTCATAAACGCATTGGGAGGAATGGACATAGTCTCGAATCCTTTGGCCAAGGCATCATACATGCCATGGTCAGCGTTGCTTGCAAAGGTGAAAACAATATTTTTGCACTGTATGGGGAATACATCGCTTTCCAGGCGCTCTTTCCATAGGGTTAATTTCTCCAAGGTTCCGTCAGTGGAACCGCCATCCTGGACATGGTAGCGGATGGAAAAATCGCCAGCTTGGGTGAGTACACTGAGGATCGTCTGATCAATCGTATTTGCAGCGTTCAGGCAAGGCGTGACAATATAAATGACAGATATAATATTTGAAAAGTAAAAATCAGATTTTCTTTTATTAGAAAAACGAATCAGATTTTTACATTCATTCCGACCTGAAGTGTTAAAAATATATCGTGCTTCAATTATTCTTTCTGTTTGGTCAGGAATATCATGTTCATTCTGCAGATCAACTAACAGTCTTTCAAAACGATTTGACATTTCTATTAAATTGGTATTTTCTATATCATGCTCATAGATTACTCTGGAAGCACCCTCCCACATTGCATCCTTAAGAAGCCATTCTTTCGATAAACGTTCTTTCTGTATTAAATGCCTAACTTCAATAGATGGAACATAAAGTACATCGTACCCATATAATTGTATAGAAATATTGGTAGATAATTCTTCATGTGCTAATAAGATTGATCCCTTACGACCAAGAAAAAGATTAAACCCTCCACATTTACGTAAGATATCTGTGCGGTAGGCTACATTTGCCCCTACAAGCCACTTGCCTGCATCAATGTAAATATCTTCGTTACCCCAGTCCAATACGGCAAGACAGCCAAGCAATTTCCCTTTGAGCCATACAGGTGGCTCTTCTTCCCATATAGGATTGACTCTGCCTCCGATAACCCCTGCTGCAGGATAGCGATTGAAAGCTTTAATAATTTTTTCTGCCCAGTCCGGGGCAGCTATGGCGTCGTCATCAATGAATGCAATGATTGGAGTCTGGCACCTATCTATGGCAATATTACGAGCATACGAAAGACCAGATTTGTCAGTAATAATATATTCTAAGTTTCTAAAACCAAGAAGTGAATCTCGAAAAGCTGTAGAATCAGTTTTCAAAAGTGAATTATCGACAACAATTATATCAAATTTTTCAGGCTTCAGCGTCTGTTTTTTAAGTGCCTCAAGGCATCTTTTGAGCCAAGCAAATCTATTGTATGTACAAACTGCTATCGTAATTTTCATTATTTGTTCTCATTTTTTATTGACAACTTTGCATGCAGATCGAACCACCCATGAATTGCATCATCATGATCTGGATTTTTAGCGAAACTCTCCGGATCCCATACTTTTTTAATAGCAATCAAAATTTCATCATAACTTTTCCATTCGCCTGGAGTTTCCTCACCGAATGGACCACTCGCTCCAAAAGGAAAATCATGCTCGACATATGAAAATTCTTGGTAGTCCCTACAAAGCAATGCAGGCTATAAAATACCGTTCTGTATGACTTTTGCAATCCCATGATTTTTTGTTATGTGCTAATAGCAACCATGATATGTAACTAAATTAAATCATTGCTATGCACTGTATTACTACCAGGAAGCGGGGCTTTAGCTCCGCCTTGTTGCGCAGTGTTTTTGCGGGACTAAAGTCCCACTTCCGTGCAAAGGTGGCAAAAGTTATAATAGATAACTTGTTGAAATTATTGACCCGCATTGTTTTGCAGGGACTACCCACGCTTCTGTAACCATTTGTTGTAAAATCGACTTATCTCTTCATCCGTATAAAAATGTTTTACCATTTCATGGGAATATATTTTCTCCAATTGTTCTCTGTTAAATCTCATATTTTGTTTAGCATTTTCATATTCACAGGAATAGTGTTTAGCTGAACTTATGTTTATCTTAGAAAGTTTTAGATTGGGAATACCAAAAAACTCTTCCATTGCCGGGGAAAAAATTCGTGACAAATCCTCAAAACGAAAAACTAATACTTCAATGTTACTTTTTCTTATAATTGTATAACCTTTTTTATGATTAAAGGGATATTTGTATACATCTATCCCCATAGTATCTTTATATTGGATATCGAAATGAGTTAAAATGTAATTGGTTACATTAAATATCGCAGACTCAATATTTTCCACTGTTGCTTTGTTGATTTCAAAAATCCCAGAGAGTCCACCTGCTATAGGATCTCTCACACCAGCAATAAATTTAAAAATAGGACTGCTATTGTAATTATTGAATATTGATTTTAGTGACAGTCCAACTACTGGATGGCATAGAGCAGGTAAACATCCAGGCAAATTACGATATATGGTTGCAGGATTCATTTGGTGGATATGATAACATTGTGCAGGCAAAACGCTTTGGGACAAATTTTTTAATGTATGACAGATTGACTTACTTGCAACCTTACCCATAGTCATGACCGGAATAATCCAATCTCCTTTGGTACCTACGCGGTCATGTTCAACAAACCCACAACGACTTGCTGCACATTCATTTTCATCCTCTGGAAGCATAAATACTTCACCCTTATCAAAAAGTTTCTGGGCCATTCCCCTATCAAAAGCCTCTTTTACTGTCCATTGTCTTCGCAGTTGATATCCTCTGTCTCGCTCCAGACGAAACTGCTTTTGTTCTGCCTCGGATAAATTTGCGGCCAGCCTATCCACAAATACAAAGTTTTCCGGCTGCCAATAGCTTGGCATCAACTGTTCTCTACCAGTCTGGGTCTCCTGGGCATGGTTGAAAACACCCAGCACAACATCGACTTTTTTGATGGAAAAATGCATGGCCGTTTCTATGAGAAATGCCAGATCATGCTTGGCCCCATTTTTTTCCTTTAAGGATATCTTTTTCTGTACTTTTCGCAGATAGAAATATCCCACGGGATTAACGCAAAAGGCATTTGCCTTCCAATGCCGAAGTACAGAGGGAAAATCGGTTTTAGGATCGCAAGTCCATTCATGTATACCGCCAGGTTTTTCGGAGCGTACCAAGACCTTGCCCATAACCATTTCCGCCCCTTTTTGAAAATGGGGAATGACTGCGGAAAAAGCGTCTTCCAGGTAATAGTCGTCCGTATTCAGGTAACCGATGATCGCCCCTGTGGCCATAGAAAATCCCTTATTCATGGCGTGTATCTGGCCCCTATCCGGCTCTGATACCCACTTCAAATGGGGATAGCATTTCAGAATATCCAGGGTGCCGTCGGTGGAACCGCCATCCACAATAATATGTTCATAATTGGCATAGCCCTGAGCCAGGACGCTTTGAATGGCCTTTCCTATGGTTATACTGCTGTTGAATGACGGTGTGATGATGGAAATTTTCAATTTGCTGCTCCCTCAATGCATTGTTTGATTTCTTTTGCCATATCCGCCAGTCCGTGCTCGTATTTTTCAGCCAATTGTCGCAGGTGTTCATGGGCTTTACGCACCAGTTCCGCGTCAACAGCTTTCTCCGCCGCATCCTCGTAAAAATAGTAGTACAGCGGGTAGTCGTTTCCCAAAAAGTCGCGGATTGCTGTATAGGGATTAATCAAGATAGGCGTGTGGCCGGCAATGCATACCATGACCAGATCCAGGGCATTGGCATCGTAGCAGTGGGAAAAGACGATGTTTTTTTCAAGAAGCTGCATGCATTCTACTGAATCGGGACAGGCTATGGTAGTGACAGAATCCATCATAAAATCAAAGAGGATGTGGCGGTCTTTGAGATGTTGCTGTTCCGCTATCATGACTGCATCCAGGGCGGGGTCTGCACCTCTGATCCAGATTTTTTCCATGCCCTGCACAGGCAAAACGTAAATGGCATGAGCGCGCTGCATCCACCACCCCACCTGGATAACTTTTTTGTCTGGATTGGCCCCAAAAGCCGACCATGACCATTTTCTCCCCACCTTGGGCAAAGGGAACCGCAATGGGTGCACAGGCACACCTGTAATTGGCATGAGCCGTTGGGCATGCTCCGAGGATTGGACGAAAAGTCCTCTGCACATTGCCTTAGCCCGGTTCCAAACATCAGACGAAAACATTGTACCGTTGGAAACGACATTGTAGTGCGGCAGCTTGGCCAGCCAGCCCGGAAGCCTGGCGGGCATTGAATGCACAAAACCAATCCAGGGATTTAATTCCGGCAATCTTTTTTCTTCCAAAGCTGTTTCAACGCAAGGAACCACCGTTAAGTAGGACCCCAGGGTATTTTTCAGTTCAGCTATAGTTTCAGCCATGAATCCTTGGCTTTTATGTCCGTTAACCAAGGAAAGGCAAGCGCGTAGTGGTGCCTTGATAACCCGGGCAGTTGGTATTGATTTTGGTGACGCGGCCTGTCCTAAAAGATCGGCCGCAGGCATTTTTTTGTTTGTAAATTCATCCGTCAGTGATGAACGGGGGGAATGCGTATCTTTTGGAGCTTGATCCTCAATACGGCGGTAATAGTCATCCAATCGTACATTTGCCAGGCTGACAAGTTGCCACAGATAAAAGTCGACACCGCCGTCCGCCAGCCTCCAGGCCATCTCCTTATCCTTATTGATCTCCAGCACCGCACGGGCAATGCCTTCCCCGTCCGCCTTATCCAGGACATATCCTTCCTGTCCGTGTTGCACTTTCAGCCCCAGGTTGGTCCGGGGCAGAATAATTGGACGTCCCATGGCAAAGTATTCAGGCAGTTTGGAAGGAATACGTTGATCGTTGAAAGGGCTTGGGATTCCCGGCTGAACCAGCACGTCTGCGGCAGCCAAAATGTCTGGCACCTGGCTACGTTCCACCCAGCCCAGATTTTTTTCGTAGGCCGTAATCCAAGCCTCGTCTCCAATGGCTTCGGCATTAATTCCGGTTCGGATAAGTATGGCCGGGCAACCCTGTTCGTTTAAACGATGCACTGCCAGGTACAATTCCCGCACTTCGTCACGATTTCCGGCATGGACGTTGCCGGTATAAGCTAAAACCACATAGCCATCGGAAATCCCCAGTTCCTTGCGTAGAGTCAGATTCAGGGGACAGGGATAGAACAGTCTCTCGTCCACTGGCGGGGGCAGAACGAGGCTGGGCAGATTGGCATAATTGAAGCGGCTAAGAGTGTCGATGATCAGGGTTAAGCCCTGAGCTTTGGACAGAAAATTGCGACCCTTGATAGGATGGTAGCGCTTGGCCGGGATGAGCGCATCCAGTTCCTTTTCCGGCAACCTTGCCAATTCCGAAAATGGTCTGCCCACTGTGACCTCTGTCAGGTATTCCTCGTTATCCTCCAGATGGATGACCAAGGGGCAGGGATATTTTTGGAGCAGCTTTTCGCAGAAAACCCGTACTACTTCCCTGGGAGTCCAGGCATGGATAATATTCGGGCCACGACCGTCTGCAAAGGCCAGGCCGCTTTTTTCAATCTGTGCAAACGTACGCACCCGGTAATCAGTGGTCTTGTTGGTTTGACCCTGTTTGCCCTCCCTGGGCACAGCAAACAGACAGTCCGTACCCATGGCCATAAGCCTGGCCGCGTGGAGCTGGACGTGCAAGCCGCCGTTGCTGTTAATGCTCTGATAGAGAACAAAGAGGATGTTCAGGGAAACAGAGTTGATTCGGGAGGCAGGGATGGCAAGGGATCGTGGACTAGATAGAGTTGGCGATTCTGGCGCAGGTTCATCGCTCATCAATCGTTTAACATGCTCCCCCATCCGGCGTTTGAACATGGCATCGTTATTTTGCCGCCTGGCTTTCCTGACTTTGTCTGGAGCCTGCTTGCGTGCTGCCCCCTCCACATGTTGCAGACTCATGTCATTGATGCATAAGCATCGCTTGTTAAACTCCAAGCCGATCCGCAGGCAAAAATCAATATCCTCGAACCCGTAGTTATACTCCTCGCAAAATCCTCTCAGTTTTTCAAAATCCTCCTTGCGGCAGAGCAGGAATGCCCCTGTTACGGCCGGATAAAAACCGCTCTTTACGTTACTGGCTTGGGCCAGACTCTTGTGCCTGATCTGCACAGGACGATAAAACTCTTTTTCAGTATCCCACTCAAAGGTAATACCTGTATGCTGAACCTGTGGCTCCTCGCCTGGGGGCAAGTAGCCTAGATCGTCGTCTAGACGAACACCCACTGCCCCGATGATCGAATCAGCCAGCCAGGCCATGGCAGTGGGCAAAACATCGGACGTATAGATGATGTCGTTGTTCAAAAAAAGCAGGCAGGGATAGCTGGAGTTGCTCGCCCCCAGATTACAGGAGGAAGCAAAAGAATAATTGCTGCCGCGATTAATCAGCCGAATGAAAGACCTGCTCTCATACCTGGAAATTACTTCAGATGTATTGTCCATGGAACCATGGTCAATGATAATCAGCTCCACCGGTCTATGGGTATTAGTTTGGAAAAAGGTACCCAGAAGTCGTTCAAGATGCTGGGCCCCGTTGCAAGTCAGGATGATGATAGATACGCCGGATCGGCTTATTTGATCTGTAGCGGGAAATGTTTGTTTTATGACTGACGCATGTTCTTGAGGTATATGGAATGTTTTTTGAGATCTGACTCTTTCATTTAGAAACTTTTTAATTTGCCCCCCTGCCCTCTTGTTTAGCATTTGTAAATTCTTAACTTGAATCTCCTCTGCAACTCCAGATGCTATATGCTGTGTATCTCCGCCAACATGCTCCAGGCTAAGATCATTAACGCACAAACACTTTTTCTTCAGCTTCAAACCGATCTGCAGGCAGAAATCAATATCCTCAACCCCATAGTCATACTCCTCGCAAAATCCGCCCAGCTTTTCAAAATCCCCCTTGCGGCAGAGCAGGAAGGCTCCGTTCACGGCCGGATAAACGCCGCTGGGAACTTTCTTTGCTTCCTCAAGGGTTTTCAAACGCAACTGAAAGGGCCGGTATAAATCATGGGCTGAGTCATAGATGAATTTGATGCCTGTGTGCTGTACACCGGGAGGAATACCAGGCGGCAGGCTTGTGGGGTGGTCGTTCAGCCTGATACCCACCACACCAATTTTTGCATCCTGCAACTGAACCGCTGCCAGGGATAACACGTCGCTGGTGTAAATGATGTCAGTGCTCAAAAAGAGCAGATACGGATAGTTAGCTTTTTTGACAGCCAGATTATTGGAGTTGGCAAAGGATTCATTTTTATTACGTTTTATCCAACGGATAGAATTATTTGTTGCATATTTTGTAATAACCTCTTCAGTATGGTTTTCGGAGATATTATTATTAATGATAATAATAAATTCAATGAGTTGATAGGTATTGACCTGGGAAAAAATAGAGAGCAAACGATCCAGCGGAGTTGCTCCATTATGAGCATGAATTATAATGGAGATGCCAATCTTGTTTCCCTGTGGTTCAAAATTCACATTGTACTCGTTTGCAAGATTTTCAAGTTTTTCCAAAGGCACTATTCCATTAAAACCATGTAAAAAACGAGATTTGAAAAGTGCTTTATCTTTGGGGTTGGAACCACCAAAGTCTTTGCCAGGATCATACTCAACAAGCGTACAGTCAGGGTTATACTCGTACATATTCTGAACCCTGGCAATAACAGTCAGTTCGTTATCTGCTCCATGAGATTCGTATCCTGGATAAAAAATCTTGCCATCATACAATGACTTTACCCACTTGGTTCTGACCATACCGAAAGAAGCGATACGCCCCTTCCATTTACCATCGTTAAAAGCCAGCAACCCTTTACCGCTTTTTTCCAACGTATGATAGGCACTTAAAAGCCAGTCACGTCCGGGATAGGCATCTTGAGCCAGATAAACGATATAGCGTGTGGATATTCTTAGAGCAGCGCCATTCAACGTTTTAATGAACCCCTGGCGCTGGCTGTCATGAACTATCAATATCTTACAAGACATTCCAGCCCGCCGGGAAAGAATTCGGGCAGTACTCATGCCCTTTTCGGTATCAATGCAAGGCATGACAACTGCAATGTCTTCTTGACCAGAATAATGGAAGCCCAGAAATTCTGATGTATCTAAAAACTGTATATCATGGTTTTCGTTCATAGAACTGAGATTTTTGAAATAAGGGTTCGGTAAAAAATAAATTGATAGAATTTGCGCCCAAAGTTGCCGTAGCTTTGATTGATCTTTATTCGCAAAACCGCAGGAATAGCGAGCTATTTCGAGGACTTTTGCGGATAAAGATCAATCAAAGATATGGTGAAGTTGGGATGCAAAAATATCAACCCGCTCCTCGCCACAGCTTCGCACCTTAAACCGGTGGTCGAAGCGTGTAAGGCTTTCCTGCCGCCTGCTCAGGAGAAACATACGTGTTAAATTGAGAAGGATAGTTTTGGACTGTCAATTCATTCGAATCATTAAAATGATGTGTATATTGACCTTGTCTGAATTGATCAAATAATGTTTGCATGTGATCTGGAGCCATGGGTTTCTTTTTTCGCAGCAAAAGCATTTCCAAGCCTCGCACCAGGCTCTTGCCCACCCGCCAGCGCCTTGAAACCAGAGTGTTTTGGAAGTCAACCTCAAGCTGTCGCATCCATTTTTGCATCAACCCAAGCGTAATGCTTTGACCTTGATCTTTTTTTATCTGATATTCACTGAATATTTTCTGCATATGGTTCATGGCCAGGCGGGGTTTGCCTCGCAGAAGCATTATTTCAAAAATTCGTATCACAGTATTTCCCGTTTTCCATCGGGTCGAGTCGCACATGGCTGATACATCGTTTTCCAGTTGCTGCATCAGGCGATCAAAAGAAACCTTTTTATTAAGATTCCATGATTGGTGAAATGAGGATTTAGTCCGCTCATTTTTCTGCATGGAATTGTAGGATGCAAACACCTGTTGCATGTGGTGTGCAGCGCCTGGCTTTTTGCCTTTTAAAAGCATAAC
Source organism: Desulfobacteraceae bacterium (assembly GCA_014237365.1). Lineage (GTDB taxonomy): Bacteria > Desulfobacterota > Desulfobacteria > Desulfobacterales > ETH-SRB1 > B13-G4. The sequence goes on from JABZFQ010000235.1 coordinate 30,899, forward strand.
CTCCATAAATCGGATGAGCGCATTGCCTGTCCTCCACCTCTTAGAGCCCACGAGCGCATTGAAATCGTTGTGGAGCTGGTCCATCCAGCGTTTGAGCTGCTTATTTTTTTCGGCGTAAAGATAGTTCCTGGTGGAAAGCCTTGAATTTTCCAGATTCAACTGGTTAATCCGATCCTGTTCTTTTTGGGTCTGTAATCTGGATGCGGACAATTGCTCCTCAGATTCGGCCAACTTTGTCTCAAGCTCCGCCTTTAATAATTCAAGCCCCTTCCTTGACTCTTGTTCTGCATCCATCTGTGATCGGGATGCGGACGACTCTTGTTCTGCATCCATCTGTGATCGGGATGCGGACAATTGCTCCTCAGATTCGGCCAACTTTGTCTCAAGCTCCTTCCTGTACTCTTGTTCTTGTATCCAGAGATTTTTGATTTCCTTTTGGTCTGTCTGAGCCTTAATCCAAATACGTATTTCAAGAGGGCAGTCCGGCAAGTCAAGGATTGGAGGATGAATGATTTGCGGGTCATGGTTGAACACAAAAAGGGTTAAACCTTCCTGCCCAGGCAGAGGGAAGGCGTGTTCTCTGATTTGGCATTTCTCAAATTCTTCAGGTTTTTCAATCTTGAAGACTACTTCCTCTGTGGCTGAGTTTACCAGCCTGATACTGGAAATATGTACAATTCCTCTGGTATTCAACGGTTTCAGGCAAAGACCTTTGTTTTTGACAAGAATCGGATCAGGCATCATGACTGTGATCTTCTGCCATTCAACAGGAGCCAGCAAAATTTTTTTGGACTTTTCCTCGGTAAAAAGGGCCCCATGCTCTTGTGGGAAATATACCTGGGCGAAAAGAGCAGTTCCAAGCTTTGTACTGTTTATCAGCCTGTGCTCTTTTTCCAAATGCAGGCTGTGCTGAGCCCGTTCATGATCGCCAACAAGAGACAAAATATCGTTGAATAAACGGCCTGAAGCCAGTACAGCCTTTTCCCGCTTTGAATCCTGTATACCTGAAACAGAATTTTCAGAAGAAAGATGTTGCAGCACTGATGGCAACAACTCTTTATTGTATCGGGAAACTCCAGTCTCCTTACCGGCTTCAGCAGTAAGCAGCGTTGTTCTTTCCACACAGAGCTGGAGAATCTGATTATAAAGATGAATAAAATGGGCAAACCCGGATTCTTCCTTGTTTTGAGACTGGCCACTGTGCTGGTGTTTCATTTCAGGGCGGACAAAGTCAAGAATTTCCGGATAGGTATTTTGCAAAGGCCTGGGATAATCAATATTAAGAGATTCACTGATGAATTTGAGTGTAGATACAGGATCGGCCAGGAGCTGGTCATAGGTGATGACCACATTTGAATTGTTCCAGCAGGCGCTGAATGCCTCCCTGTAATGGGAGAGCCAGAGAAGGAAACTCTTTTGCAGATCGAATCCATCTTTTTGGGCAAGGGATTGAGCAGTTTCCAAGGGATGGCGCAGGTTCAAAATCAAGCCTGGATTGGCTCTCATTTCCTCCAGGAGAGGGAGCCACAGAGGCATGAACCTGCACATGCGCGGATCATTGACCACCCAGATTTTGTTTGAGGAAAAATTGCGCTCCAGTATGGATTTTATGCTTTGTCTGGCCCTGTTTGCAGCCTCGGATTCCTGCCAATCCCGAGGCAGGTTGCCGACCATATCCCACTTGCAACCCAGGTCTCGCAGCAGGATGTCATGGATCAAAACCAGGTCGTTGTTTCCAAAGTACCTGTTTTCGTTGCTCTGATCGGGGGGAATAAAATTTTTACCGGGATTTACGCCGAGCAGGTTGAAGCATCCTGTCAGAGTCGAGGTTCCGCTTCTATACATTCCAAGGATGATGAGACAGTTAATTTTATTTTCCATTACATTTACACCTGTTGTTCTCTTATCATGGTATAGGAACGTGGACGAAATAACTTCCACAACTATGCATCACAGCTTCAGGCCGCCTTTGTTCGATCTCAAATCACAAAAATATTGAAATAGCTCGCTATTCCATCAACTTTTGTGATCTGAGATCAAATAAATTCGACCCAAATCTGTGTGCCTACTTGAGGAAGTTATTTCGTCCACGTTCCATAGAGAGTATTTACCGGTAGTTCAGAACCGGCACAAATGTTCAGTGGCTTTTCGAGGTATAAACACCTGTTTCTAAAGCGTTTAACATCAATTCAAACGAATGCTTCCAGTCATGTTGTTTGGCAAAATTCATTGCGGCCATATGATCATATTTATTATCAGTTGCTTTGTGCACAAATTCAATAAACTCCTGCTCGTTTTCATAAAGCCAGGCAGGGCTGTTCATTCTCTCAAGTTCAGGCCATTTGGCAGATATAACTGGAATGCCGGCAGCGAGGTACTCAAAAAGTTTCAACGGCCTGATGCCCTGGATCAAATCCATCTGATTGTCCACATCAAACGGAATCAGACCTGCTGCGGCTGAACGTATGAGATCCGGCAACTGAGCATGTGGCACAGGACCAATTAAATAGATGTTAGCCGGCAGATCACTCAACCGATGAGAAATGCCAACAGGGCCTGCAAAAACAAATGAAACATGAGGCAAACGGTAAGCTGCAGAGCGTATAAGCCTAAAATCCAGTCGTGAATCAATCATGCCCGTGTACAATAGAACAGGATCAGGTATATTTTTGAAGAACGGATGCTTTTGGGCAGAAGATGTTTGGAAGTTAAAAAAATCAAAATCCACCCCATTAGGCACCAAAGCAGATTTGCTGTAGCCAAGGGTATCCACATATTTTTCTAAACCCTGGGCAGAATATACTGTTACGTCTGCTTGTCTGGCAATTTTTTGCGCCAAATTCCGAGCTTCACCCTCCCATCCTGGAAACCGTTCGTGCATGTCCATAACCCTGAAAATACTTTTTTGATATGAAAATTGATCTAACAAAAAATGATACGAGAGATTATCAATATACAATAGAGAAATCCGTTCAAACCCTGATTTATGTTGAATACTTTTCAGGGGCGGAACCATAGTTCTAAACCAGTTATGGATGACCACCTTATGTCTTAACAGGCAATTACCTGCCGGAACTATTAAAGAAAAGGGAACATAGGATCGAATCATTCCATTTGCATGAATAGTCTGACACTGAATTGCGCATTGTAAACGCTTTATGACTTCGGCGCTGAACAGTTCAGGCAAATGCAGCAAGGAGATGGGCGCAGAAAAATAATGAACCTTCCAGCCGTGTCTTGCAAACTGCCTGGCCAGATGCTGACTCCCCACTTGCAACGCAGACCAGTAAGGGTGGGTACAGCCCATCACCACTGTTTTGTATTGAATTCCAGAAATAAAGCCTTCCTCCTTCTGGCCTTGTGAAATTAATTATCTGAAAGTCTATATCTGATGGATATGTTGAGGCTTTTCTCAATGCTCTCGCCAGGATCGTTCCCTTAGGAACGTGGACGAAATAACTTCCCCAACCATGCATCACAGCTTCAGGCCGCCTTTGTCCGATCTCAAATCCCAAAAATATTGAAATAGCTCGCTATTCCATCAACTTTTGTGATCTGAGATCAAACAAATTCGACCCAAATCTGTGCGCCTACTTGGGGAAGTTATTTCGGCCACGTTCCTTATTATCAAGCGCTATTATGGTTTTTTTATACATCAAAAAGCCTATCTGTCAAGAATGAAGACCTTACCCTTGACTTGACAAGCAAATCAAATGATAAAACAAAGAAAACTTGACTTGCCCTAAGGATATGATAATTTGCAGTAATTCAGCTATTCTTTAGTAAAAGTTTCCCAAATGGCTTAACATCTTGTAATTGTATAAGTCATAGACCACCGGTTTTACCGGTGGTCTATGACTCGTCCACGTTCCTAATCAACTGGTTATCTCCAGGCTGGCTACCCGTTTCGGGATTGGCCAGATGGTGACGGATCAAAGCAAAAATTTTGCCTTTATCTCCTCTTTTCTCTATTATTTCGGCATATTAACAATTGATGGCGAAACAGATGAAGGCAAATTAATACTGAGAGTGCCCAATTTGACAACACGAGGTCTTTATGTGGAACGGATACGGCAAATGCTTCTGCCAGACCCGTTTGAAAGGGATGACGGAGTGTTTGCCGCTGAACAACTTTATGCCAAAGGCGATATGGAACCGCTTTGCGAGTTTGTTGAACAGAAGTTTTTCAAAGTATTTCATAACCGCGACTACAGATGGGCCAATGAACTTACCGTTAAAACAGCTTTTTTGACACTTCTTTATAATGACATTCTCTATATCATCGACTCGGAAAAAGACACAGGCCGCACTTACGCTGATTTAATTATGATCATCCGGCCAGATATGAGACGGTTTAAAATATTTGATGTACTCATTGAGTTTAAGTATGTAAGGAACGTGGACGAATTAACTTCCCCAAGTAGGCGCACAGATTTGGGTCGAATTTGTTCGATCTCAGATCACAAAAATTGAAGGAATAGCGAGCTATTTCAAGATGTTTGGGATTTGAGAGGCAAAGGAATTAAGTGCAGAAGAGTTGCAATCTATTCCATTAATGCAGGTCAGGATGGAAGAGGCAAAAAACAGGTTATACAATACGGCAATGCGCTTGAGCAGAAGTACGATAATATACGACTTAAAAGATATGCCGTGGTGTCACTTGGTTTTGAAAGATTATGGTGGGTAGAAACAGCCAGCCGCTATATCGAGCGATCTGTACCCAAAGTGCAGTAGAGCTTGGGGGTAAAAATTTAATAATAAAAAAAAGAGGAGCACTTTAGAGTATGAAGTGCTCCTCTTTTTGTTGTTACCGCGTCACACTTTTTTAGTTTGTCAGTCCTTGTTCATTATGGTGCCATAGGACTCATGTTGGTGAGTGTGCCTGTTGCATTGCGAATCAAGGCCATTACTTCCATAGAAGGAATTTCAGCATCGACCATCATGCGCGCCCTGCCGTCCCATGTGCCAAACAAAGTTTCCAGATTTGCTGCAGAAAAGACCTGAGTTGTGCCTGCAGGCATATCTGAAACAAGCACCGCTGTGCCCAGCAATCCAGTTTCGTCATACAGCGTTCCGCGTACGGTACCAGCGACTGAGGAGGTGTTATAAATCCGGATATACGCCTGGTCAGAGCCGGCAGAACCCGGTATATTATATACATTGCGGGTTGTGCCGTTCTTTGCCAATTCCCTAAAGTCGCCAATTGCAGATTCATCCGCATAGGTCACATCGGTCCAGTCGACCGTTAGCGTAGCGCTTGGGGTTTGCTCCATGATCTCAGTAATTCCGTCAACCACCATGTGCACGTTAATAGTAGCACCACTAGCAGCAATAGCAGTAGCAACAGGCCCTAAATCCCATATGGCTGTGGTAGCAGTAAGAGTAGTGGCTTCTTCACCGGCATCGTAAGCCCTGTTAGTAAACAGGTCAAGGTATAGGCCATCTGCCGTTGCAGCATCGCCATCCATATCAACTCCAAGAGAGGCAGAAAAATCACCTGTCACCGTCAGTATAACAGTGGCGAGTGCATCACCTGCGTTAAGTGCCCACGGCGTTAAACCATGGTCTTCAACAGCCGTACCATTTGCCAGTGTGATGGAGCCAAGAATTACCTCGGCACTATCCACATCAGTACTGGTGCCTCCAAAGTTGGTGTTGGCTGTAGCAACGTCGATATAACAAGTACCTGGTTCCACAGAAGCAGCGAGGGTCTCGGTAGTGCCGTCTGCAGAATTAACAATATCCACATTCTCAGCCGAGTCCACGTCGCCCAAACCGTCTCTCAGGGTGATTGCCAAGTTGATGGCAGCTCCAGCAGTTGCCAGCGGATCGGCATCATCAATACCGTAAGTCAACGTAAATGTGTCACCGGTTGTGATGGCAATAGTCACATCCACACGAAATTTAGCCGTGCTGTCATCAACCCCGCAACCTAAAGAGCGAGATATTGTTACAGAGCTTCCACTAGTATCAACATCGTTAAACACCAAATTGAGTTCCGTCAGTGCGGTGCCCCAGGTAGCGCCCTGATTCAAGGTGAACTCAATCATAAAGGCCGCCCCATCACCAGGCGCAGCAGCCATTCTGTAAACAGCGCTAAGAATTTCACCGGAAGGTACAATTGTTGCGGCAGAGCCTGTGCCGAAAATTTCATTCGCGAACGTTGGGACCAACGGTGCTGTGAAGTCTCCAGCCTTAGAACTGCCAGGAAGCAGTCCAACCGATATGGCAACCGCTGCGACCACAAGATAACTAAAAAATTTCTTCATCTGTTTTTCCTCCTAAGTTTTTCCTCTTAAGTTTGAACTAATCCATGTTTGTCAATTCAAAAAACCAGGTTTCATTACAAAATTTTTAAAACAAAAAATCTGCAATCCTCCTTCTATTAAACCTGCTCCATTTCCCTCCTTTCCTTAAGGAACGAGGGGACGAAATAACTTCCCCAACTATGCATCACAGATTCATATCACAAAAGTATCAAAATAGCCTGCTATTTTATCAACTTTTGTGATTTAAAATCAAACAAATCTAACCCAACTCTGTGCGCCTGCTTTGGGAAGTTATTTCATCCCTGTTCCTAAGTTAGTGTAGTTGCCTTTTCAAGGTTTCTAATCGCACCGGCACTTAATGTCAAGTTTTTTTTCAATTCCTTGCTTTTTTATTGTAACCGGCATCTTTCCAAATTTCGGTAAATCTCTGAACCTGAAATCTTTTGAAATGCCCTCTTCCTGTCATTCCCGTGAAAGCGAGAATCTATAACTAATTGAGAATACTGGATTCCCGTTTTCACGGGAATGACGATTCAGGCTATTTCCGACAAAATTCAAATGTCTCACATCTGAACGGCTACAAGAAATTGGGTAGTCCATACAAAACAGTGCAAGTCAATAATTTCAAGTAGTTAGCGCTCAGTTGCTGTTAATGAGTTCATGCGTGAATCAAGGGTTTGCAGAGTATACCAAGCATCTTTTTGACCACCTGCACTGTTTTGTATGGACTACCAGAAATTGCTCATTATTTGATCACTTTGTCAAATACTTTAGGAACGGGGACGAAATAACTTCCCAAAGTAAGCGCATAGATTTGGGTCAACTTTGTTGGCTACATCGAGGTAGGGCAGCCAGTTACCTGACTGCCCCCTCACATCCCCCGGCGTGCGGAATTACCGCACCGGGTTCCTCAAAGTTATTCGCTTATGTGCTTGCACTAATTGAATAG
>JABZFQ010000281.1 GCA_014237365.1 Desulfobacteraceae bacterium
CTCAAATCCCAAACATCTTGAAATAGCTCGCTATTCCTTCAATTTTTGTGATCTGAGATCGAACAAATTCGACCCAAATCTGTGCGCCTACTTGGGGAAGTTAATTCGTCCACGTTCCTGAGTTTGTAAATTTCTATCTGAAAGTTTACAATCTGGTAAATTCACCATGATGCCCCTTTAAAAGAAAATTAACCCCAAAAAAAGTAAACAGGAGCACAGCCAATCCGACAATAGCCATAATCGCTGCTTTCTTTCCGCGCCAGCCCACAGTAAGGCGCTTATGAAGTAAAGCAGCATACAAAAGCCATGTTATGCCGGACCAGACCTCTTTTGGATCCCAGCTCCAAAATTTTCCCCAAACCATTTCAGCATAAACCAAACCTGTTGCGAGGCCTATAGTCAACATAGTAAAACCCACAACTATGCAGGTATATCCCGCAGTATCAAGCAGCTCCAGCGAAGGCAGGCGTCTGAAAAAAAAACCATGTTTCTTGGTCTTAATAGTGTGCTCCTGGGCGAGATACATAAAACCCAATCCTCCAGCCAGCACAAAAGACGCCTCTCCGAAAAATATTGAAACTATATGAAAAATAAGCCAGAAATTATTAACAATATTTTTAATCTGAACTGGCTCAGAGGACACTTGAGAAGCAAACACCATAACAATGGCCGCAAGAGGCGCAACATATATACCAAAAATTCTAAGGTTGAACTTATATTGAAATATAATAAAAACACCGGCTATCGACCATCCGACAATGACAAGGGTTTCATGGAAATTATGAACAGGAATTTGCCCGGATTTTAAAAAACCATAAAAAATAGCCGCTGAATTACACAAAAAACCAGCTATCAGCAAGAGGTATCCGACTCTATTTAAATAATTTTTCTGCAAGAAAAGATAAGCAAAGTATCCCGCCGTACTCATCAAGTAGAAAAAAATGGTAAATATAATCACGATCTCCATTGATTACACCTTAAGCATCTTGTAAGCGTTTACAGGTTCAAAAGATCACCGTTCAAGGTTTTTTTAATGCATTTTGTAATGATTGAAGCATGGTAAGGAACGTGAACTATTGCTTTAACTGTTGTTTGCCCTCATTAATTCTTCAAACCTGTATCCTTCGCCGAAAAGCTCAAGAAGGAGGGAATTTATTCTTTCCTCATTATAGTTCCTAACCATATCAATAAGCCCTCTATTTATAAGCTGTTCAAAAAGGTGCTTGTGCGCTTCCGGTTCGTGTTTTTCGCTTAACGCCTTTTTACGTATAGCTCCCATTAACTGTAAAAATTCGTCATATTCCTCTCCAAATTCTTTCTCAAGGTCTTGACGCATTTTTTTTGCAAAAGCAGGGCTTTTACCTGAAGTGGAAATAGCAATTACAAGATTACCTCTGTTTACAATAGAAGGAAGAATAAAATTGCAGGCCTCGGGTCGGTCAGCTATGTTGCACAATTTATTTTGGCGTTCTGCATCTTTATTGATCTGCCAGTTTAATTCCTCGTTGTCTGTAGCTCCGATAACGAGAAACATACCGTCAATATCAGAGGACTCATAAGGCCTTCTTCTCAACTCTATCATCTTTTTTTCTACAAGCTCAAGCAACTCTTCAGCAACATCAGGACTTACAACTGTAACAACAGCCCCACATTCCAGAAGTGTCATAACCTTTCTATTGCTCACAGAGCCGCCGCCGACCACTAAACATTTACGATTCTGTATGTCCAGATTAACCGGATAATATCTCATATTTTAACCGTTCACTGTTAAAGGTTCAGCCTAACTTAACTATCATAATTTCCAATAATAAGGAACAGGGACGAAATAACTTCCCCAACTATGCATCATAGATTCAAGCCATCTTTGCCCGATCTTAAATCCCAAAAATATCGAAATAGCCAGCTATTACATCAACTTTTGTGATTTAAGATCGAACAAATCTGACATAGATCTATGCGCCTACTTGGGGAAGTTATTTAGTCCCTGTTCCTAAAAATCAACTGTCATAAGATCTTCTGCAAGCATAAGCTTGCCACTATAAGTCTTACGACATTGTTTTTCAATATCTACTTCATCGCATTCAGGATAAAAATGTGTCAGCATCAATTTTCGAACATTTGCCATTGTTGCTGTTTTACCTGCAAGAGACGGGGTTAAATGGCCTTTTACCTTTAATTCATCCGGAAAAGCTGATTCACAGATCAACAAATCAACTTTTTTTGCCAGAGCAACAAGGTTATTACTGAAATCCGTATCACCTGAATACACAACCGATATTTTGTTCCGGCTCGTAACCCTGTATGCCAGGCTCTCATCGTTATGTTCAACTGGAATTGATTCAACAGTAAAATCATCAAATTTTATAATGTCATAATTTTTATTATCAAGTTCAATAATATTCATCAAACCCGGCTCAAGTTCAACCCAGTTGCCATATACCATTTTCAGCCTGTTATAAAAATCTGCGAATCCCCTTCCAGCTATAAATGTTATGGGAGTTTGCCTCCGTTCTTTACCAGAATATTTAGAGGAAAATAAAAATGAGACTAGTTCTCCAGTATGATCCGGATGGAAATGACTGAAAAAAATAAATGAAACATCAAAAATTTTAGTATCAACTTCAAGAAGCCTTCTCATCGTGCCAGGGCCTAAATCAAAAACAAGCTTTTTCCCGCCTGTTTCAATTAATGCAGAGCAAGAACTCCTTTTGAGCGATGGTACACATGTACCTGAACCAAGTATAGTCACAGAAAGTCCAGAATTTTTGGCAGCCATTATCTTTCACCAGCCCTCTTGTTTATCTTGTTTATAATCCAGGTTAAAAGCCTTTCATTATCCTTATAGTCAACCAGGTCCTTTATATTGGCGACTGAAATTTCAGAACGAGCTATACTTTTATGACCTCCTGCAAATCCGATACTACAAAAACTCAGCCTTGCCACATTACCGGCATTCCTGCGAAGACCGTCGTTTCTAAAAATAATAATCAGCTTATTTGCATAAATACCTGAGACAATACTCCAGTTTATCGAATCTATTCTCATAAAAAAATCAGCTATAAGTACACATATATCCGGGTTCACCACAGAACCGAGATGAACATATATTTTGTTTTTTCGCCTGCGCATGCTCTGAATGGCTCTTCTGAAATATTTCAAAAATTCGAGTTTAAGGTCTGCCTGCTCAATCCTCCGTGCCAGGTAAATATTGATATGGCGAAAAAGAAATTGAAATGCCCGGATATCTTCAATTAAAGTCTGCCTTTCAAAATTGCTTGTATCTGTCTTAATTGCATAAAATAGACCTGTTGCCAGTTTAGCGGCTGGTTTAATTTTGGCTGCCCTCAAATATTCGGTCATAATGGTAGCTGTAGCACCATATTTAGGGCGGATATCAATAAAAGATCCTTTCACATCCGTTTCAGGATGATGATCTATAATGACATCAAAGTCAAACATGGCAAATACTTCATGATGATCCGGCTGTGAATCGACCATTATAAAACGATTAAAGCTTCCCTCATTTATTTCATCAATATGAACCAGGCTGACGTCCAAAAGCCTGATCATTGCCATATTATCAGGACGTTTGATTATATTGATATTTGATATAGTTATATTTGCAACCCTGCGCCATAACAATCTTTTAACGGCCATTGCACTTGAAATAGCATCCGGATCAGCGTTAATAACGATCAGAACATGATCGTTACCCGAAAATAGATCATAAAATCGACGCAGCCTTTCAGACACGGAAAGAGCCATATGAGCACCTCGCAAATTTCCCCTGCCACGAATCCCTTTTCTCCAGGGTATCTTTTATAAGAACAAGTGTTTCCATTTTATTAAGTGACCATATAGGTGCCACCAGTTCTTCATAATGTGGATCACCAGTAAGACGCTGAATTACCATATTTCTAGGCATCAGTTCTAAAAAATCACACACAAGATTTACATATTCCTGCTGTTCAAGGCATCTGTACTTGCCGGAATTATAGAGTTTTTCAAGCTTAGTTCTTTTAACAACGTAAAGAAGATGCAGTTTGATACCATCTATTCCCAGGCCCGCTATAGTTCTTGCCGTCTCAAGCATTTGCTTCTTATTTTCATTCGGAAGGCCCAGTATAACGTGCGCACAAATTTTTATGTTTGTATTTCCGGTAACATCGACAATATTTTTGAAACATTTAAAATCATGGCCCCTGTTTATAAAGGCAAGTGTTTCATCATGAACAGACTGGATACCGTATTCTATCCAGATTAAATAATTTTTCTCATAGCTCTGCAAAAGTTCCAGAACAGCTTCGTCCATACAGTCGGGTCTTGTGCCGATTGACAGCCCAACAATATCATCTATTGCAAGAGCTTCATCATAAAGGCTTTTTAGCTTGTCAAATGGAGCATATGTATTAGAAAAAGACTGGAAATAAGCAATGAACTTTTTTGCCTTATACCGTTTAGAAAGCGCTTTTTTACCTTTAATTAACTGATCTTTTATTGAAAGCCCTTTTGCATAGGCACCCGTTCCCGATCCCTTTGAATTACAGTATATGCATCCGCCTGTTGAAATCGTACCATCCCTGTTCGGACATGAAAGCCCAGCATCAATGGTAATTTTCTGGACTCTGCATCCGAATATATTCCTGTAATATGTGTTTAAATCAAAATATCTATTATTCATGTCAATAATTCAATTGAGTGTAACCAAAATAGAACAAAGTTATTGATTTTCGGGGATGGTTCCCCGCTCTGTGATATATGCGAGATATTGGTGGAATGTGCAAAACGATTCGAACCTCCGGAAAATCC
>JABZFQ010000190.1 GCA_014237365.1 Desulfobacteraceae bacterium
ATAGCTATCCTCCTAATTTTATTATGGATGATAAAAAATGTGATAGTTATGACCATTCGTTCAATTTTGCAAGTGTTTCATGCTTTGTTGTGCCCGCAGGGCATGGGGGTTCCTAAGAGCCTGTTTGAAAACTGATGAATTGGCTGCAAAAGCGTGAAAATGGTTCAAATCTTCCCAAATTTTCAGCCAATAGGCCGGCTATTAATCTCAAATTTGAAAAAATTTGACCTCATTTTCACACTTTTTCGCTTCAATTCCCTATTTTTCAAACAGGCTCTAAGTTTATTTGTTAATTTTATCCCTTAACTTTGCGGAACATTTAAAAGTAACGACTTTTCTTTCCTTAAGAATCAAGTTAGTTCCTGTTGCAGGATTCCGGCCCATTCTTTTTTTCTTGTCTTTGATACAGAATTTTCCAAAGCCGGAGATCAGAACATCATTACCTTTTTCAAGCGTACTTTTAATAACTTCCATCAGGGATTCGATAACTTCAACTGATTTTTGCTTGGTGAAACCCAGTCTGTGAAGGTTTTCAACAATATTATTCTTAGTTAATGACACGGTATCTCCTCAAACACCTTATAGTGGTTCGCATATGAAATGATACTCTATATTGTATGATACGACTAATGTAACCCTGTGTATAGTATACATATAAGGAACTATTGAGGATAAACTCCATGATTATATATATAGTCGAAATAATAGTCGTAGTATCCCTTATCTTCATCATGGGATGTAACATTTTCAGTATAAGATTTTTCTAAATTTGCTAACCATAATTCTTTTGAAAAAGAATAAAGAACCTGTTTAAGCATTTTGGCTTCACTAACAATTTCTTTGTTGTTCTGGATGAACATGTCAATCCCATCAATTATTGCCTTGATATTTCTTATATATTCAGTATCATCAAGCCCTTCTTCAATATATATTTGATGAAACTCGGATATAATATATTTTATCGTACCTTCAATAGCATCTATACACTTCATGGCACAATTTAAATATTTAGAGATTTGTTTTGCTCAAAAATTGATAAAACGCAAAAAACCCTGTAATTATTTAATAATATACTGATATTAACTGTATGTCAAGATTCATTGAAGGAAAAATTAGATTTTTAGTAGCCGTTCACGGCTCGAAAATTGAAATTAGAAATTGGGAACAACTGTACAAAAGCATGAATGCCAAATTTCCAATTTCCTCGTTCCTTAATGGAGCCGGCGAGCGGATTTGAACCGCTGACCTGCTGATTACGAATCAGCTGCTCTGCCATCTGAGCTACGCCGGCATATTTATAGACCTGTTAATAAATGGACTACTTTTTTTATGAGCCAAAATCAAGAAAATATTGCATTTAAATCCTTGATGAATAAAATTTTCCACAGGGATTGTGGAATAGATTGTATTGGATTGTCCGGATCTGATATGGCATTTTTTGTATCAAGGTTGTATTCGGAACATAAAAAGCCTTTTATTGTGATAGTGCCTTCGCAAAAACAAGGCGCAATGTTTATAAATGACCTGTCTTTTTTTATAAATGAATCTGAGCTGCATGTAATACACTTTTTTTCTTACAATATATTACCTTTTAAGAAACTATCTTATCACAATGAAACAGCAGCAAAAAGGATCAGCGCACTTTACCGGAGTATTAATGATGAGGTGCCGTTAATTGTTGTTACTACTGTCAGCGCTCTTTTACAAAAGCTTATTCCTAAACAGGAAATTTGCAACTATGTTGAGCTTATTATGGCAGGCGAGGATATAGAACGTGATCATTTGATCGAAAAATTGATTTCCGGCGGGTATGTCAGGTCAGCGATTGTGGAGGAACCTGGTGATTTTTGTATAAGAGGAGGCATTATTGATATATTTTCTCCGCTATATCCTGATCCACTCAGGATAGAACTGTTTGGAGATACAGTAGATTCATTGAGGTTTTTTTCAGCAGCAACCCAGAGAACCATAAAAAATATCAAGGAAGCAGTCATTCTCCCTGCCAGAGAAGTAATTTTGAAAAAAGAGTCTATAGTTCAAATAATCGGCAGGATCAGACAGCAGGCATCACATCTTGATATGCCCGTAACCAAAGTTAGGGCTATCGTTGATATTATCAAGAAGGAGGGTTTTTTCTCGGGGATTGAGGGCTTAATTCCGCTGATTTATCCAAAACTTGATACTTTTTTTGATTATCTTCCCGATAATGCGAATTTTGTTCTGATAGAGCCAAAAAATCTTGAAAACGTTGCTATTGAATCACAAGAGCTGGCAAAAATAAACTACCAGAATGCCTGCATGGAAAAAAGACTCTGTGTTGAGCCGGATTCTCTTTACCTGACATGGTTAGAGATTAAAGAGACGCTTTTACATAAGAAGCCGTTAGCATTAAAGATGCTTCCTGTATTAAGCGAAAGCTGGGACAGGGGGATAACTTTCCCGCAGTATAATTTTTCAGTGATAAACAACACCTCTATCAACGAACAGCTCAAGTGCCGTCGTGGGGATGAGAAACAGTATTTGCCTTTAGCTGACTGGATTAATGATACGCAGCGTTCCGGCTACGCCACGGTTATTGTTTGCAGCAACAGGGCACGTGCCGGCAACCTGAAATCCATACTTTCGCCATATGGTATTCAAGCTAAATTTGTTGATAGTTTCCACCATATTAAACTCAGAGAGAATTGTGTTTATCTATGCTATGGCGCTCTTTCTTCCGGTTTTGTCTTGCACGACTTGTCTTTGGCCATTATCACGGAAGATGAAATATTTGGAAAGCAGCATAGAAAAGTAAAGCCCAAACAGCCGATACAAACCGAACAGCTTTTATTCGAAGATCTTAAAAAAGGAGACATTGTTGTTCACACAGAACACGGCATAGGCAGATACGATGGTTTGGTAAAATTGAAGATAAACGGAGCAATAAATGATTTTCTTCTTATTTATTACAGGGATGATGATAAACTCTATCTTCCCGTAGAACGTATGAACATGGCGCAGAAATACGTTGGAGTTGATGGAATGCAGCCGGTTCTTGACAAAATGGGCGGGAAATCATGGGATCGAGTTAAAAAGAGGGTTAAGAAATCGGTAGAGAAAATTGCAGGGGAGCTTCTTAAAATCTATGCGGCGCGTAAATTTAATAAAGGTTATGCTTATAAACATATAGACAGCTATTCCAGAGATTTTGAGTCGGATTTTTCATATGAGGAGACAGTTGACCAGCTTAGAGCAATAGAGGACGTGCTGCATGATATGAAGCAGCCAAGCCCAATGGACAGGCTGGTGTGTGGTGATGTGGGTTACGGCAAGACAGAGGTTGCTCTTCGAGCATCGTTTATGGCTGTAAATAATGGGAAACAGGTCGCTATACTGGTTCCAACTACAGTTCTTGCAGAGCAACATTTTTTGACCTTTTCTGAACGAGTTAAGAATTATCCCTTTAATGTGGGATGCCTGAACAGGTTTAGAACTATAAAGGAGCAACGCGACATTATCAATAATTTGAAGACAGGCAAAATAGATATTGTTATCGGAACTCACAGGCTCTTGCAGAAAGATGTGGATTTTAAAGATCTTGGCCTTTTTGTGATTGATGAAGAACAGCGCTTCGGTGTTAAGCAAAAAGAGATGTTGAAAAAAATAAGGACAACAGTTGATGTTTTGGCATTAACAGCAACTCCCATACCCAGGACCCTTCAAATGTCCCTGTTTGGGATACGTGACATAAGTATTATTTCAACCCCGCCCGAACATCGCCATTCCATTATAACCTATATTTCGGAGTTTGATGATGTGATTATTACGGAAGCTATAAGAAAGGAGTTGAAAAGGAGTGGTCAGATATTTTTTGTTCATAATAATATTCATAATATATGGTTAATTGCAGAGCATTTAAAAAAGCTGGTGCCTGAGGTCAGGCTGGGTGTTGCACATGGCCGTTTAAGCGAAGATGAGCTGGAAAGAGAAATGTTTAAGTTTATGAAGAAAGAAATAGATATGCTGGTGTGTACAACTATAATTGAGTCAGGCATTGATATTCCTTCTGCCAACTCAATACTCATCAACAGGGCTGACAGGTTTGGATTAGCCCAGATTTACCAGCTTCGCGGCCGTGTCGGAAGAGCTGATGAGCAGGCATATGCATATCTGTTTATTCCGGAAGAAAGTACATTGACTAAAGATGCCAGGAAACGACTTAAAGTGTTAATGGAACATAGTGAGCTTGGAGCAGGCTTTCAAATAGCCATGAGTGATTTGAAAATCAGGGGAGGGGGCACAATACTTGGCGCTTCACAGACAGGTCATATCGCCGCGGTCGGATATGACATGTTTCTCAAGCTGATGGAAAACTCTATGTCTGAGCTAAAAGGAGAAACGGTTATAGAAAGCCTGGAACCGGAGATTAACATGACTCTCTCTGCGTTTATCCCTGAAAATTTTATCCCTGATATTGATCAGAGGCTTTCGGTTTATAGAAAGCTGGCAAAGCTAACGGATTTAAAAGAATTATCCGATTTCAAGGCTGAATTGATTGATCGATTTGGGGCTGTGCCAAATGAGGCCGCCAATCTTTTTTTAAAGATTATGTTTAAAGTTTTATCCATAAAAGCTGGAGTGAAAAGGCTTGACCTGGCAGGACGGCATCTTTTACTTTATTTTTCACCAGCTCACCAAAAAAATTCCTTTGGAATAGTTGATATGATAGTTTCAAACCAGGATCGTTTTAAGATTACACCTGACCATGTTTTTAAGGCCAGGCTTTCAAAAGGCGATATGAAAAACCTTTTAGTTCAGGCCAGAAACATCTTGAAAGAAATAGCTCAACATGTTAACGGCTAACCCCCCGTTCCTTAGCGATTGATTTTTAATGAAAATATTCTATAAGCTATTTTCGATGTTAACAGCTTTATTGGTTTTATGTGCATTATCAAGTTGCGCTGATTCTGAAGATAGACTAAGGGATAAATATCTGATTCGGGTCGGCAAAAAAATTACGACTATAGATGATTTTAACAGGGCTTTCGAGATAGTAAAGTCAGCTTATTCTCACAATACATTGAAGAGTTCAGCGTACTTAAGAGAAGCTCGATTAAGTCTTTTGAATCAGTTAGTTGAACAGATGATTATTCTGGAGAGAGCCGATGAGCAAAATATTGGCATTTCTGATTCAGAAGTTGCAGAGGTTATAGCCGGGATAAGAAAAGATTATCCTGAGGGTGAATTTGACAAGACATTACTTGAGTATGCCATATCATATCAATCTTGGGAAAATGCATTAAAGAATCGTTTGCTTATAAAAAAAGTTATCGCAGAGGAGTTGGAGGAAAAAATTGTAATAACTCCGGAAAGTATATCTGAATATTATGAGAAAAATTACGATAGATTTTTTTTTAATTCTGGTTCAAAAGAGAACCCTGCAAATATTAATGAGTTTATTGTAAAGCATTTACGTAGAGAAAAGGCTGAAGAAGCTTATAAAAATTGGATTAAAGAACTCAAGAAAAATTATAAAATTGAGATAAACAGAGAGCTATGGGAAGAAATCTCTCAATAAAGTAATAAATAATTTTTTTATACAAATAGTAACAGTTCACGGTTGTCGGTTTACAGTTCACGGTTTTAAGTTTTGATCAACTGTAAACTCTTAACTGCGAACGGTTACGAATTATATTATAATCTTGGTGTCTTTGTGGCTAAACTATTAGGACAAATATTCTGTAAAATTGTTTTTTGGATACAACTCTTTCCCCTTTTTTGTGCTCTTAGTTTTTTCGCGATTGCTGATGTGCAGAGCGCAGAAGTTATTGATCGAATTGTTGCTGTTGTTAACGATGATATAATTTTACTTTCCGAACTTGACGAGTCGTTTAAGCCATATACTGATAGAATAATGGCCATTGGTTATTCGCTTGAGGAGGAACGCCGGACGCTATTCAACATTCGGGAGGAAATTCTTAATCAACTGATTGATCAAAAACTTACTGACCAGCAGATAAAGCAATCTAAAATTACAGTCAGTGATGATGAAATAGATAAAGCAATAGAGCGTTTAAAAGAAGCAAATTTATTGACCGATGAAGAGCTCAGAGAAATGCTTAAAGCAGAAGGTTTAACCATGGAGGAGTATCGGAAGCGTATAAAGGATCAGATACTCAGAGCTAAACTGGTTAACTTTGAAATAAAATCCAAAATCGTAATTACAAAAGAGGATATAGAGTCTTACTACAAAAGCCGCAGTGACAAGTATGGCAGAATAAAGAAATATCGCCTCAGCAACATAATTATGAAAGTACCTTCTTTTGCTTCTGAAGAAGAAAAACTTGTGGTATTAGAAAAAATGGAGACAGTTTCAACGGAATTGAATACGGGAAAACCTTTTGATATAATAGCCAAAGCTTACTCTGAATCATCATACCTTAGTAATGAAGGCGGATTAGGCTTATTCGAACTTAAAGAACTCTCTCCCAAGATACAAGAAGCAATAAAAAATATGAAGGCAGGTGAGTTTACTCCGGTACTTGATACTGATCAAGGGTATCAGATATTCTATATTCAAAAGATTGTTAGTGTTCCAGGGAAGTCGCTTGAAGAGGCATCCCCTGAGATTGAAGATATACTTTATAAAGAGATAGTTGATAAGAAATTCCGTTCATGGATAGATGAACTTCGGAAGAAGTCTCATATAAAAACTATAAAATAACTGGCAGGTGTCAGGGATCAGATGTCAGAAGTTAACTTGACGCTTAATGGTAAGGGCTACCAACGTAAGGCGGGACAGACTGTAAATTCAATCAGTTGGCAACCCCTTAGATTTTGCTTGATTGCGAAATTGCCATAGAACCAAAATAGCGTAAAGTGTCCCGCTTTAAGTTGAAGCCAAAGACATGCTGGATTCTGCAAAGGAGCTTATAAAACAATTATGCTGAGAGAGCAAATAGAAAAACTTCAAAATGTAGAAAAAAGCCTTAGAGCCTATTTCAGTAGGCGACTAAGCGCGACCCAAAAGGCCTGTTGGAAGGGCACGAATCTTGTGTACATGGCCTACTGAAATAGGCTCTTAGTGAGTCGAAAGGTCAATTTGAATTATTTGCACTGTTTTTAAGAGAAGACTCCCCTAACAAATGGGATCTATTAATTTCAGCTGACTGGGCAATAGCTGATAAAAAGGCTTCAATCAATATTATAATTAAAGAAATTCGAAAAGTATTATCTGACAAAGAATTACTTGTTGAACATGGATTAGCAGAAATATCGGATAGTAATTTTTTGGATTTGGCTATTAAGCATGCTTTTTTAATAACGTCGCGAAGAGAAGATCATAACAAAGTCCTGGTAAAGAATAATGCTGAGTGAGCGCAATAAAATACTTGTTGAAAGCATCAAAAGATTGTTGAGAAGAGATGCTACAACTCATCTCCGCAAAATTGTATACAAAACACATGCGGCTGATATGTCTGTTGTGTTTCGTTCTTTATCGCTTCTTAACCAGCACAAGCTTTTTGATATGATAAAGGACGCACAGCAAAAGGGCGCCCTTTTCAGCGAGCTTGATGAAGATATCTTCTCTAACTTCATAGAAGACATGGATTTGGATGAAATTGTCGAGATCCTTGAACAAATGCCCACAGATGATGTTGCTGACATAATAGGACGACTGCCAAAGGAAAAGTCTGATACCATCCTTGAGAAAATGAAGGAAGAGGGGTCTGAAGAGGTTGAAGACTTACTGCGATATGGTGATGATACGGCCGGCGGTATCATGGTCCCGGATTTTATTGCCTTGAAGGAGGACACAACCGCAAAAGAGGCAATCAAGTCGCTGCAGAAAGAGCATTTGGATGTTGAGATGCCTTTTTATCTTTATGTTGTAGATGATCATGGAAGACTTGTAGGCGTAAGTTCATTAAGGCAGTTAGTCGTAGTCCCTCCTGAATCTCCTCTAAAACAATTTATGACAACTGATGTTTTTTCCGTTGAGACAGGAATGGATCAGGAGGAGGTGGCTAAGATAGTTGCCCGATATGATATCCTGGCTGTTCCTGTTGTAGATGATACAAACAGGCTGGTTGGTATAGTTACTGTCGATGATATTATTGATATTATTAGAGAGGAGGCCACAAAGGATATATTGAAAATGGCTGGGGCAGGTGAGGAATTTATCGAAACCCAGTCTGTTTTTAAAAGCACGAAGACTCGTTTGCCCTGGTTATTTGCAAGCTGTGTTGGTGGTATAATTGCATTTCTTATTATTGGTCGTTTTGAAGGCAGTTTGAGCAAGCTCGCTTATCTTGCGGCTTTTATCCCGGTAATAATGAATATGGGTGGAAATATCGGCACTCAGTCTTCCTCTATTGTTGTACGTGGTTTAGCAACAGGGCAGCTCAATGTAAGAGATATCTGGGCTGTTGTTTTTAAAGAACTATCTGTCGGTTTGATCCTGGGCGTGGCATATGGCTCTCTTATAGGTATGGCAGCTCAATTTCGTTATGATTCCTTGGGACTTGCGTTGTCCGTTGGACTTTCCGTTATCTGTTCCATGTCCGTTGCTGCCTTGTTAGGCTCCATTGTCCCGATGGCTTTTGCGAGAATAAATATAGATCCTGCCGTAGCTTCCAGTCCTTTTGTAACAACCTCCGTCGACATTATCAGTGTATTTTTCTATTTTGAGATAGCCACAACCCTCCTTGGTATTTAATAAATGTCAAGTTTTTCTACGCCTGCCATTGTCCTCCGTCGTATTAATTTTGGTGACTATGATTTAATAATTAATTTTTTTACGTTAAATAAAGGAAAAATTTCCGCAATTGCAAAATCGGCAAAAAAGAGTGTTAAAAGATTTTCAGGAGTCCTGGAACCATTTTCTGTTTTGGAAGTAGTTTGCAGTTCCGGTTGCGGCAAAGGATTGCCTGTTTTACAGGAGGCAGCATTAAAACAGCCTTTTTCAAAAATTAGAACAGATATAAATAAAATCGCATATGCCAGCTACTGGGCTGAATTGATTAATATGTGGATGGAAGATGGTAAAAAACAGGTTCAAACATATCAACTTTTTCAGCACGTTCTTGGAGAATTAGATCTTGGCTATATATCCCAGGATGCCCTGAGTATAATTTTTCAGATTAGATTTATGAAGCTATCCGGTTTTTGTCCTGATTTGAATCAATGCGGCAACTGCCGAATTGAGGTAGAAGAGATCAAGAAAGGCAAAATTGCTTTTGATATTGTTAAAGGCTGTCTTATTTGTGACAGATGCCCTTCTGTCAAGTCAGGTAAAATATATCTTTCCAGGGGAACAATAAAACAGTTACTATGGGTTGAAAGCGGTGATTTAAAAAAGGCGGAAAGGATCAGATTTACAAAAACAGCTTTAAATGAGGGTTTGAAATTTCTTGAGGCGTTTGTGCCTTATCATTTGGGGATGGAGCCCCGGAGCTTGAAATTCCTGAGGCAGATAAGAGGTAATGGATTGAAAAACCGGTAAAGGTATCAACGGAATGGATTTTTATATCTTAGGAACGTGGACGAAATAACTTCCCCAACTATGCATCACAGCTTTAGGCCGCCTTTGTTTGATCTCAAATCCCAAAATTATTGAAATAGCTCGCTATTCCATCAACTTTTGTGATCTGAGCCTATATTTGAGATTTGGGCAAATTCGACCCAAATCTGTGCGCCTACTTGGGGAAATTAATTCGTCCACGTTCCTTATCAGCAATTCTAATTTTGAAGAAAAACAACCCCTGCCCCCCCTCAAGTGGGGAATCCTTGTATGAGCCTGTTTGAGGAGAAAATTATGAACAGCCAAAATGATGCGCTTTTGCAAAGTTATATTGATGAATCCTTAGAACATTTATCTGACATTGAAAATGACATATTGGCTATTGAAGATGAAGGAACAAAAATAAATAAAGAACTGGTAAATAAAGTATTTCGTGCCGCACATTCCATAAAAGGAGGAGCTGGTTTTTTAGGTCTCGCTAACATTAAAGAACTTTCTCATAAAATGGAAAATGTATTAGGTATGATCAGGAATCAGCAAATTGCTCCAAACGCAGAGATCATTACTATCCTGCTGTCAGCCTCAGATGCGCTTAAAGATCTTATTAATAACGTTAGTGCCAGCGATGAAATAGACATATCAAAACATATTAAAGTGTTGAGCTCTGTTGATGAAACTTTGCTTCATACAGCAGATAACAAGCTTGATCACGATACAACATCAAATATGATTGACATTTCATTTCCTGATGGAATTAGTGCTTTTACAGTACCCAAAAATGATATTATCAATGCCTGGAATGAGGGTCAATATATTTACCTGTTTGAAATTGATAAAGCTTATAATGAAAGCATAAAAGATAAAACTCCTCAAAACATCCTCGAAGAGCTGCAAAATTCCGGCAGTATTTTAGCCACAAATCTTGATAAAAATACTGCTTGTACATTTGAAGACTATAAAAATAAAGATAATCATCCATTTGCTGTATTGTTTGCCTGTGTATTAGAACCCGGTAACATTGATGCATTAGTTGAAATTGACAAAAAACATATTTTCAAACTCACAAAAGATTTAAATATCCAGCCCATTGATCATCCCGATGTTATAGAAGATTCAGACAGCGAAAAGCTTAAATCAAAATCTTCAGCAATAACAACTGCGAAAGAAGCTGTTTTTAAGGAACGCCTATTGAATAATAAAAAGAGAATTGATTTACACAACGCTGATGATAAGAGAACAAAAGGAAAACCGCTCACAGCTTCACAAATAAAAGATACAAAAACAAGCCTCAGGATTCATGTCAAACTTTTAGATTCACTTATGACTTTGGCAGGCGAAATGGTGTTGAGCAGAAATCAACTTTTACAGACTATATCATCAGGCAATTACAATAATTTAGAAGCTATAGGGCAAAGAATAGATATAATTACTTCTGAGTTGCAGGAAGCTATCATGCTTACCCGTATGCAGCCAATAGCTGATGTATTTAACAAATTTTCTCGTTTGGTGCGTGATTTTGCCAAAAATTTGCAAAAAGAAATTGAATTAACGATTCAAGGGAAAGAAGTTGAATTAGATAAAACCATAATAGAGGCTATAGGCGATCCGCTGACTCATCTGATTCGGAATTCCGTTGATCATGGAATAGAAATGCCCGGTGTAAGACATAAGGCTGGAAAAAATACCGTAGGAAAAATTATATTAAAAGCCTATCATGAAGCCGGACATGTCAATATTGAAATTTCTGATGATGGAAAAGGTTTAGACGGCGAAAAACTGGCAGCAAAAGCGGTTTCTAAAGGTTTGTTAACCGAAGAACGAGCTAAAATAATGTCAAAAAAAGAAAAGATGTATTTGATATTTATGCCCGGTTTTTCAATGGCTGAGAAGATAACCGATGTGTCCGGACGCGGAGTCGGCATGGATGTTGTCAAAACCAATTTGGACAAGCTAGGGGGAATTATAGATATAGATTCCTTGCCTGGAAAAGGTACAACAATCAAGATTAAACTTCCTCTTACTTTGGCCATTATTCCAAGTCAGATCATTCTTGATCAAGGAAACCGATACGCCATTCCACAAGTCAATTTAGAGGAACTCTGTAGAATTACTGCTAATCAAGTTAAGCACAAAATAGAGATCGTAGGACAAGCTGAAGTCTTAAGACTGCGTGGAAACTTGCTTCCACTGATAAGATTAGCTGATGTAATTGGAGTTGAACGAAGTTACTATAACAATGAAGATAAAAATCTGGAGAAAGACCAAAGACAAAATATTACAGATAGAAGATCAAGGCAAAATCAAGTGTTTGTTAATAATTCATCCGAAGATGAATATATAAAAAATGGATCAGAATTTATTAAACGCGATTCACAAGATAGGCGGTATCACACAGAAAGTGCTTTTAATATTGCTGTGATTTCAACAGGATCAATGAAATATGGTCTGATAATTGATAAACTTTATGACTCTGAAGAAATTGTTGTCAAACCTTTAGGCTGCCATCTCAAATGTTGTAAAGGATACCTGGGCGCTGCAATTATGGGTGATGGACGGGTAGCCCTTATTCTGGATGTCATCGAAATTGCAAAGATGGCTGAACTGTTTTCCATTGAAAGTTCCGACAAAGCCTTAGATACAACCATAAAAGATAATAAAAGAATCAAGACTGAAAAAAAGAGATCTTTGCTCGTTTTCAGAAATGCGGAAGAAGAACGATTTGCCGTTGCTCTTAACCAGGTTGTGCGTATTGAAAAGATCAAAAATACAGATATCGAAAGGGTGGGGAACAAAAAAGTTATACAATACCGTGGTAGAAATCTTGTTGTGTTGAGGATTGATGAAGTCGCTGATGTTAAACCTATAGCGCTGAAAAAAGACTTGCTTGTTATTATTTTTATCCTTGCAAACAGGGAAGTTGGCCTGCTTGCTATTGGACCTATAGAAGTGAAAGATGTAAAAACATCAATAAAAATGGATGAAAACACTCTAAAACAACCAGGAATATCAGGTTCTATAATAATAGATAAAAACACTACATTGTTAATAGATATGTTCGATTTAGTTCATACATTAAGTCCTGAGTGGTTTTATGAACAAAAGCCTGTTTTAATATCAGACAAAAAAGAAAATACTGTCTTAGTGGTAGAAGATTCCAATTTTTTCCGCAATCAGGTAAAAGGCTTTATTGAAAACGAGGGGTATAATGTCATCGAAGCAGAAGATGGTACTGTTGCATGGAGTCTTCTTTTGAAACATGTTGACAAGATATCTTTAATAGTTACTGACATAGAAATGCCGAATCTTGATGGTTTGGGTTTAACCGAAAAAATCAGAGAAGACGACCGGTATTCACATTTGCCTGTCATTGCATTGACTACTATGGCTGAAGATAAGGAGATTAAGAAAGCCAAAGAAATTGGAATAAATGATTACCTGATCAAACTAGACAAAGAAAAGCTGATAGAAACTATTCGTGGTTATTTAGTGGATAATTACAAGGAGGAAGCATGTTCAAAAACATGAAATTAGGATCAAAACAAGGGCTGGGATTTGGCATAATTATTCTTTTAACTGCAATCCTCGGCATACAAAGCTGGATGAGTTTGGGAAAACTGTCGGATGTGATTAAAATTTATGAGGAGCAATCCAGTCTCGTAGAACATGTTTTTGAAATACGCCGGCATGAAAAGAATTTTATTCTTCGTCAAGAACAACAATATGCTGACAAAGTTTTTAATCTCTTAGATGATATAAAATTAGAAGTAAAAAATATTCATGATGCATCTACAAAAGCCACAGATTTTTCAAATGTAGTTACATCTTATCAAAAGGCATTTGAACAAATTGTAAATCTGACAAATCAGCAAAACGAAAAGAAAAAGATATTCATTAATTGTTCCAGAAGTGCTATTTCCCTTTCGGAAGAACTTATAAAGACAGCTATTGCTGAAGTTCAAGTTTCAGATAATATTGTTCAGTTAAGAGAAAAACACAAAATTTCGAGCGATTTAAACCTGCTTTTAAGATATTTTCTTGAAATACGCAGCCAGGAAAAAAATTATCTGTCGCGTAAGGAGCAAAAATATGCCGAAGCTGTTTTTGCAATGTGCTCTGAAACAAAAACACTTATCAGCAGAATAAAAGAAAAATTAAAACAGGATAAAGGCATTTATAATTTACTGGAAAATTATCAAACAGCATTTGAGGAACTGGTTCAACTTGTTCACCAACAAGAATTGCAAGAAGAAATAATGGTTGAATCTGCTCAAAATTTTATTGAAAATTCTAAAGAATTCCTGGCAGCAACTAAAATTGATGTAAATTCAACCATTGCTTCATCAAACCTCCTAATAATTATTTTAACTTTTTTATGTGTTGCAATTGGAGCATTTTTGTCGTTTGTCATTACTAGGGCAATTGCCAGGCCCATGCAAAATGGTGTAAATTTTGCAATGAAGTTGTCTGAAGGCGATTTTACACAAACTCTTGATGTCAAACAAAAAGATGAAATTGGTGTTTTAGCCAAAGCGCTGAATCATATGGTTGTAAATTTACGCAAAATATTTGAAGAATTAGCTTCAGGAGTGGATACATTATCGTCATCTTCAACTGAACTTTCCACTATATCACAACATATGGCTTTAGGAGCTAAACAAACTTCTGCAAAATCAAATGATGTTACAGCAGCAGCAGAACAAATGAGCGCCAGCATGGCATCTGTTGCTTCCGCATCTGAACAGACATCAACAAATGTCAGTATGGTTTCAACGGCAGCAGAAGAAATATCCGCGACTATCAGTGAAATTGCACAAAATTCTGAAAAAGCCCGTTTGATTACCGGCAAAGCTGTTTTAGAAGCGGAAAATGCTTTATCTACAATACACAAGTTAGGTAAATCAGCCTTGGAAATAGGAAAGGTAACTTCTACTATTACCGAGATATCAGAACAGACCAATCTTTTAGCCTTAAATGCTACAATTGAAGCGGCACGCGCTGGTGAAGCCGGAAGAGGATTTGCCGTAGTGGCAAATGAAATCAAAGAGTTGGCAAAACAAACCGCTGAAGCAACTGAAGAAATAAAAAACAAGATTGAAGGAATACAAAGTTCCACTAAAGGAACTGTAGAACAGATTGAACAGATTTCAAAAATTATTAATGATGTAAATGGAATTGTCACCACAATAGCAACAGCAGTTGAGGAACAGTCGGTAACCACTAAGGAAATTGCCCATAATGTAGTGCAGGCTTCCCAAGGCATTCAGGAAGTAAACGAGAATGTAAATCAAAGTTCAATGGCAGCTAATGAAATTGCCAAAGACATTTCTGAAGTAAATCGTGCTTCTGTTGAAATGTCTGAAAACAGTTCCCAGGTAAATCTGAGCGCTGAAGAGTTGAGTAACTTAGCTGAAAAATTAAGAAAAATAGCCGGAAACTTTAAAGTATAATTTTTAAAATGACTGAGAAAGAGCCCATAATTATAAATCATAACAATAAAACAGCAAAGCTGGCAACTTTTTATATTGGAAAAGATCTTTGGGGTATAGATATCCTCAATGTTCAGGAAATAAATAAAATATTTGATATAACACCTGTACCTCAATCGCCGGATTATGTGAAAGGTATTATCAACCTGCGCGGCAAAATCGTTACCATAATAGATCTCGGCGAAAAACTTGGTCTTTCTCCATCAAAGCAAAGCGCAGACCGATGCAATATTATAGTAAATATGCAAAACGAGTGTATCGGACTTATGGTTGACAGCATTCAGGATATAACGATTATTGATTGGAATGAAGTTGAAGCATCTCCTGCCAACATTGAAAGTGTACATGAAAAGTTCCTTAAAGGTGTTTTTAAAACGGAAAAAAGTTTGATTGGAATATTGGACTTAGAAGAAGTACTTGGCTCTTATAATATGTAACTTTTCAATATGAATAAACGGATATCACATGGCAAATTCAAAACTCAGAATATTAGTAGTCGATGATACAGTGGTTTACCGTACAATTCTTAGTAATGTTGTGGCTGAACTTCCTGATGTTGAACTTGCGGGTGTAGCTCATAATGGCAGGATAGCTATGTCAAAAATTATTTCTCTGAAACCGGATCTTTTACTGCTCGACATTGAAATGCCGGAAATGAATGGTCTTGAAGTTCTGGCTGAAATTAGAAGCCAGTCGCCTCATGTTGGAGCTATAGTTGTGAGCATACTTACAAATGAGGGTGGAGAAATGACAATTAAAGCGCTGGAACTTGGCGCATTTGATTTTATATGCAAGCCGCAACACAATGATATAAACAAGAATAAAAAAGCCATTAAAAACACCCTTGCTCCTATGATCAAATCATTTGCACGTATGAGAGAAATAAATTCTATTTTAGAACAAAGCTCTTTTGCTTCAAATAATGCGATAAGTAATAAAAAACAGCAAAACTTTGCTGAAACATTCCACCGCAATGATTCAATAACCGCTTTTCCTAATAAAAAGTCGGCAATTGTGGCAATTGGCATTTCTACCGGCGGGCCAAAAGCTTTGATCCAAATGATGCCGAAAATCCCTCACAATCTCGGAGTTCCCATATTAATTGTACAGCATATGCCGCCATTTTTCACGAAAGCTCTTGCAAACAGTCTTGATTCCAAATGTTCTATTAAAGTAAAAGAGGCTCAACATGGTGAAATCGTTCAATCAAATACAGCGCTAATTGCTCCTGGAGGCAAACAGATGAAGATTGAGCCATCTGTTGACGGAAAGCATAACATGATCAGAATTACCGATGATTCTCCTGAAAACAGTTGCAAACCATCTGCTGATTATCTTTTTAGATCAATTGCCAATCATTATGCTGGGCGTGCCACTGGAGTGATTATGACGGGTATGGGTTCAGATGGTGCAAACGGCTTGAAACTTATGAAACAAAACGGTGCATTTATAATTGCTCAAGATGAAAAAACATCTGTTATATATGGAATGCCGAAAAAAGCAATTAAAGCCGGTATTGTTGATGTTGTTGCGCCGCTTGATGAAATGGCTGAAGAGATTTGCCGTACTGTAAGGTAGAGTTTTTTGTGAAAAAAATTACTCCGGATGAAGTTAGAATTTTTTCCAAATACATATATGATATATCGAAAATTGCACTTGATCAAAGCAAGGCATATCTTATTGAATCAAGACTAAGTGAACTGCTTAAAGCACAAAACTGTTCATCTTTTTACGAATTATATCAAAGGGCAAAAGCCGATCTTACTAAATCACTCGAAAAAAAAATTATAGATAAAATCACCACAAAGGAAACTTATTTTTTTCGAGATAACAGACCTTTTGAATTGCTTCAACATAAAATCTTGCCGGATCTTATTGATATGCGTACAACCAAATCCTCAAATTTTTTTCCAATATCTATCCGTATTTGGAGCGCTGCTTGCTCGACAGGACAAGAGATTTACAGTATTGCAATTGTCATAAAGGAACTATTGCCTGCTTTAACAAAATATAATATCAAAATATTAGGGACGGATATATCAAACACAGCTATTGCTCAGGCAAGCTATGGCGTATTCAATAAGTTCGAAATAGAACGCGGTCTTACGCACGATAAATTAGAGAAATATTTTATTCCATTTAAAGATAAATGGAAAGTTAAAGATGAATTAAGAGCTATGGTCAGTTTCAGCAAACACAATTTAATGTTCCCTTTTACTCATATTGGTAAGTTTGATATAATATTTTGCAGGAATGTGGGCATATATTTCAACATTGAGGACCGAAAAAAACTTTTTAACAAAATAGCAGATGTTCTGGCACAAGACGGTTATTTAATCATAGGAGCAACTGAATCTTTAACTAATGTCTGTTCCGGATTTGAGCCTAAAAGGGCTTTGAAATCAGTTTATTATCAGTTTAAAAAGTAACTTTTTAATGGTCATAAATTGGGAGGAAGCATGGCGGCCAACCCAATGAAAATATTGGTTGTGGATGACAGTTCCATGATACGCGAAATAATCAAAAGCGAACTCGAAGAAGGCGGATATAATGTTGTTGAAGCTGTAAATGGAATTGAAGCTTTAATTCAAATAACCAAATCTTCGCCTCCCGACTTAATTACCTTAGACATTGAAATGCCAAAATTAAATGGCTTTGATACATGTCAAAAAACTCGCGAAAAACACTATGCCCATTTTTTCACAAATTACAAATACAGTCAGGTTCCAATCATTTTTGTGACAAGTAAGGACACAATGGAAGACCGTAAAAAGGGTTTTTTGCTTGGCGCCGCCGATTTCATTGTAAAGCCTTTTGATAAGGGTGAAATTCTTAGGATTGTCAATAAAATACTCAAGCCTGAAAATTTTTTAAAAGGCATTACAGCATTGGTTGTTGATGATAGCAAAATAGCAAGGGAAATAGTATCGGAACTTCTTCAAAGAGAAGGACTGACTGTTATTGAAGCCAAAGACGGCATTCAAGCTTACGAAATTATATGCAATCGTATGTTGGAAATTGATATAGTACTTACAGATTTCCTAATGCCGTTGATGAATGGAAGCGAGTTGTGCAGCAAAATAAGAAAAGATCTGAATTTGCGTGATTTGCCTGTCATTTTATTAACTGCCATGAATGAGCATTCCTGTCTGCTTAACCTGTTTAAAGCTGGAGCAACTGATTATATAGTCAAGCCGTTTGTTAAAGAAGAGCTGCTTGCCCGTATCAACGTTCATTTGCAGAGAACCTTGCTCAATAAGCGTCTCAAACAAACAGTTATAGAGCTTAAAAAACTTAATCGAATGAAAGATGATTTAATGGCGGTTTGTTCTCATGATTTGCGTTCACCATTAAACGGTATTTTAGGATTCACTGAATTGCTGCTTGAAAAAAAACATATTGCCGCAGAAGATCAGCAGAGTCTTTTCCAGATTAAGAAGTCTGGTGAAATTCTATTAAACTTCATTAACGACCTTCTTGATGTTAGCAAGATTAAATCTGGCAGGTTTGAAATCAAGATGGAACCTGTTTCCGTGCTTGAAGTAGTCAATGTTAGCATTAACGCTTTAAAACATCTCTCTGATCATAAGCAGCAACAACTCGAATTGATCAACAATTTTCCAGATAATACGATTTTAGGAAACCATGTTGATTTGATTAGGGTAATAAATAATCTCTTGTCAAATGCCATAAAATTTACGCCGACAAAGGGACAAATTAAATTGGTAATTGAACCTGACGCTGCAAATTATATAAAAATTTCCGTTATAGATTCCGGAATTGGCATTTCCGAAGATATCATACCGCATTTATTCGATAAATTCACTAATACAACGCAGGATGGAACAAACGGAGAAAAAGGAACGGGTCTTGGACTTTCGATTGTCAAGGAAATTATCGA
The DNA here is from genome assembly GCA_014237365.1 of Desulfobacteraceae bacterium. GTDB lineage: Bacteria > Desulfobacterota > Desulfobacteria > Desulfobacterales > ETH-SRB1 > B13-G4. Next base: position 18,890 of record JABZFQ010000190.1, read on the forward strand.
ACAACATGATGGCAGGTTAAATGTGAGCAGCACAAAGGGACGGGGCTCTTGTTTTGAAATCATTTTTCCATTAGCTGCTGAGGCTGAAAAAGAAGTTTCTCATGCCCTGGAAAACAATACTGGGTTAATGGAAAAACATTCAGCGCCGGTTGAAACAGAACATGCAAAAACTTGCAACATACTGATGGCAGAAGATAATCCAATAAATATTATGCTTGTAAAAAAAATACTTCAAAGCGCAGGTCATAATATTACAGTAGTTGAAAATGGCAGTATTGCTTTGGAAACCTCCCAAAAAGGTGATTTTGATATAATTTTAATGGACATACAAATGCCGGAGATGGATGGCCTTAAAGCAACAAAAGCAATCAGAAATTCGGGCATGCATGACATTCCAATTATAGCTCTTACCGGCAATACAAGCCAGGACAATATTGACACCTATCTTAATGTTGGCATGAATGACTTTCTCGGCAAGCCCTTTGATCCAAAAGATCTTCACGCCAAAATTGATAAGTGGTGTTTCAAAAGAAAAAAATCTTAAAGTCCGTAGAAAGCAATCAATATCCATATTCATAGCTATTGAAATAGTTCTGTCCCCCTAAGAGCCTGTTTTAAAAATAGGGAATTGAAGCGAAAAAGTGTGAACTGTAAACCGACAACCGTGAACCGTTCCTTATTATGTATAATGATCTGAGAAATATACTTGAAACAGAGCATATTGAGGCCTCTGCGCCATGCAGGATTGACATGGGAGGAACCCTGGATATCAGTACTTTCCATTATCCGCTCAGGCATTTTTCTCCTTGCACATTTAACATAGCATTGGACTTAAGAACAAGAGTTTGTCTTTCAGCATATAATAAAGGCATGGTAAAGGTATCTTCGAAAGGTTTTGAGAGTGTTGAATATCCTTTATCTAAAGTTCCTTTTGATCATCCACTCGGGCTTATGTTTGCAATTGCAGCCTATTTTGGGGTCCAGGGCGTTCATATTCAGCTTGAATCTTCGTCACCCCCCAGAAGCGCCCTTGGCGGATCTTCTTCGGCGGCGGTCGCTCTTGTTGGTGCGTTTTCAAGGATTTTCGAAAAAATTGATGCAGGCAGTCTTTTGTCAAGAAAGCAAACAGCCATGCTTGCATATGCTATTGAGGGAAGTGCCGCAGGTGTGCCTTGCGGTCTCCAGGATCAACTGGCTGCTGCTTATGGAGGAGTTAACGTATGGTATTGGCTTGATGGAATTAAAAGCCCTTGTTTCAGAAAAAAAGCTGTCTGCCAGAAAAAATTTTTCAAGAAATTTGAGAAGCATCTTTTATTAGCCTATTGTGGAATTCCGCATGTATCAAAGGATATTAACGAAAAGTGGGTAAGACAGTTTATTTCAGGAAGATATCGGGAACGCTGGGTAGAGATAATTGCTTATACGCATAGATTTGTTGATGCTTTAATTAGACGCGATTTTAAATTTGCAGCCGAATCAATGAACGGAGAAATGGCTTTAAGAAAAAAGATGACACCTGAAGTTCTTGATTCAATGGGTGAAAAACTTGTCGATTCGGCTGTTGAGAATAATTGCGGTGCAAGATTCACGGGTGCCGGAGGCGGCGGCTGCATATGGGCAATAGGTGAAAAAGAAGATATTGCAGGATTAGAAAGAGTGTGGGAATTTATTCTTTTAGAAAGAGAAGAATCCCGTATGCTTGAGGTGAAGATAGATTCTAAAGGATTAATGACGGATGGCTGATGGGTTGTTCGTTACCCCACAAAACACTCCTTTGCAGTGTTTTGTATGCAAAGCCTCAGGCGAACCCTGGCCTGTTCCGCCCTTTTTTATTTCGTATTTTTTTTGATTGATTAAACTAAGGAATGGGGACTAAAAAAAGGATAAATTGATGAAAAGACTACGAAAAATTATAGAAATTGATGAAGAATTATGTGACGGTTGCGGCCAATGCGTGCCCGGCTGCGCAGAAGGATCATTGCAGATCGTTGACGGCAAGGCAAAAATGGTTTCGGATAATCTTTGTGACGGTCTTGGGGCATGTATCGGCGAATGCCCCAATGGAGCCCTCTGTCGAACGTGAAACCGAGGAATTTGATGAAGAGGCAGTAGAAAAATATCTGGCAGAAAAAAAAGCCGCAAAACAAAAGCAACAGCCGGTATTGGCCTGCGGGTGTCCATCGACTAATATCCAGACATTTGCACCGGTTTCATCATGCAGGGAAGCCAACATCCCTGCCGGCTTTGAAGATAGTGAATCCGCCCTTTCTCACTGGCCGATTCAGATACGGCTGGTACCTGCAACAGCGCCGTTTTTAAAAGGCGCAGATCTTCTTGCAGCCCAATTGACCAGATCCAAACAGCGTTTGATACCTCGGACATTGGTACCACTTTGGGTCGCCAAGCAAGATGATTTAAAAAAGCGGCAATGGCCGGGTGTAGAGTTGTTTCAATACTTCATGGCCTTTTTTAGCAACTGGTAAAACAGGAAATGATGAAATGATGAAAAAAGTATGGCTTACTTCACTGATTTCTTCTCGAGACATAGTCAAGAAGCTCATGTCCCAAGTGAAAACCTATGGTCTTGAGGTCAACGGCCATTTTTGGGAAGACGATTTAGAAAAGGTGGCATGGATCAAGGCAAAAAATAAATTGATTGACCCAAAGATCGTTCTCTGGGTTATCCTGGCATCAGAAAAAAATTTGCTGACCCCTGCTATTCAGTACGGACTTTCCCTCCTAACAATCGCCGTCCAGGTACAAAGAGGGCATGAGTTCCCAATTATAATATTACAGACACAAGGCGAACCCATTTCTCCTGATATACTCACGACGCCCCTTAAAGGTGTTGATGTTTTGCCTGTCTCGTCTCCAGGCTTAGGAGCAAAACTGGTAGCTAAAGCTCATACTCCGGCAAAGGAAATATCGTCAGGATATCGCTTGGACATCCACGGAAACGGCCAGATAGGACAATGGTTTGAAGTTGGACCCCGCAATATCCCCTGGCATGGAGCTATGTTTGGCGTAGCCTGCGGTGAGATCGCCTTTCATGCTGTTGGCCCCATGGGAAGACTTCCGAGCCGATCGTTACTGAATTATCCGATTAAGGGCCTAAAATTGAGTTCAGAAAAAAAAGAGTATAAAGCATGGGCAGTGCAGAATGAACTTGATTCTCAGAACTCCTATTTTGTAAAGGTAGAAGGATTTCCTGAATCAATTATTTTTGGCTCTTATTCAACCGAGGAAAAAGGAGAAGTGTATGTTGTGGAGCTAAAGTTGACGTCGGGTTAGATGCTTTAGATTGACATTGACATCCTTCCAGAAAATTGTTATGCAACATACGTTAGGAACGTGGACGAAATAACTTCCACAACTATGCATCACAGATTCAGGCCACCTTTGTCCGATCTCAAATCCCAAAAATATCGAAATAGGTAAGCTATTACATCAACTTTTGTGATTTGAGATCGAACAAATTTGACCCAAATCTATGCGCCTACTCGGGGAAGTTATTTCATCCCTATTCCTAAAATAGCAAAAAATTACCTCTATTCCCATGAATAATGAAGAAATAGTTCGCAAGAATTTAGAAAGCCAACAATTCCTGGAGCTTCGTCAGGCTACGGAGAAAATTGCCGGTGTTTTGGACAAAGGCCTCAAGAGTCACCTGTCTGTCCTAAAATCTCTCTTTATACCAAGGAAACTACTCGGTACCTATATAAAAAGTGCTGCAATGGAAGAAGTACCAGGATCAAATAAGGCCTTTGCCAAACTTCAGGAACAATATGCAGCAATTTGTGATAAACCATTCGGTCTTTCTAAAAAGCTTCACCCACCTTTGCCACCCATTTCGAATCACTTGGAGGCAACGGCCTTTCAATACTCTCTTTCCATTGGAGGTTCACAAGAGAAGGTTGCAAACATTACTTGTCCCACAAAGTGGATTCTTTCGTACCGAAGCGAGCGCTCTTTGAATCGTTTGAAGGCTATGCTTTCTGGCGCCGTATCTCGCCAGGCTGATGACATGAAACAGACTCTCATTGATCATCTTGTTATGGTTGTCTTCCTGAAACATTTTCGCACATTGACTCAGTTGCTCGAAGACCTGCGCTACGAGGTTGAAACCATACAATTAAATGATTTGGGAGGGCTTCCCGTGGTGGTGTTGAAAGCGCCTTTGGAGACCTTTCTTCCGCCTGACGATTTTATCCTTCAAGTCACGCAACTATCAGGTATTCCAGCCTTCCAGGAGATTATTGATCTTGAGGCAGTCGAAAACATCCCTGACCCCCTGAAGGAATCTTTCAAAATAGCTCTTACCAAATAAATTCCAACTCTACTTTTTCTCCGGAAGGCAATATTTGGCGAGAAGGTTCTATGACAATACGGATCGGAATCCGGTTGTCAGGACGGGACTGGCTGGTTGAAATGATAAGACTTGTGGGAATCATATGACGGCTTCTTTCCCAATATAAAGAAAAGGCTTCCTCAAGACCTTCCTGAATTTCTGCAGGTTCAAGATCATCCTTAAAATTATCCTTACACCAGAAGAGTAGTTGGGTTAGCCTGGAAATAAGGCTTTGATACTTTAAGGAGCCGCCTGCAACAGTTGTTTCTACCGGCATAAAGGCAATATCTTGGTTGGGTGAGGCAACAAGGGGGATAATCCCAGCCCTTGCAAATTGATCAATTCTTTCCTCAGTAAAGTGAGTTTCTGTAGGAATAGGCTTATCTGCATCTGCTGTATTCAAGGCCAGATCCTCAACTCTGATATTCTGCCATTCTGTAAATCGTGTAGGCCAACCGGTCTTCACAAAACTTTTGCCTACGAGGCACCCTATGGCCCATACAGGGCTTGCCCAAAGACGATCGTGTTCCTCAAAACGAACTAACCGTGGTTTATTGTCTATCCCATAAGGATAACGGGCTAAAAAACTGTTGCAGGTGACAACCAACCATCTGGCTGAAGAAATCTTTCTTAAACGTCGCCACTTGGCAAAAGTCGGTTCTTTGAGATAATGGGGCAAAAAGGGAAGTCTTTTGATGTCCTTCCAGGTATCAAGGTATAAGAATTTGTGGGTAATCCAGCAAATAGATGGCACCATGAGGGTTTGTGAAAATTCAGCGATTTTTTCAAGAAGTTCAAGACTCCTCGGAGAATTATCAAATGGAAGAGCAATAATGAATAGAGAGGGAAGGTTGTGAATCAGGCCCGTAGTTAAGTTGTTTAACGTTTTATCCAATGTTTCAAAAGATACAGGAACAACTTCAAATGCAAGTTTTTTGTTTACACCTCCTTGTTGTATGAGAAATCTTAGACCTCTCCAGATGGCTTCTAGATTCCTGAACTTTTCATTAGAAAAAATATGGCTCAAAATCGGTAGAAGGATGGCATCAATCTGGGCAGTCAAGACGTCGGTTTCAGCATGAGAGCTCGGTCTTTCTTCCGGCAAAGCGACTATCTTCAAAATATCATCAACGGCACTTGTCGAAGTCCTTCCTGCTTTTTGATGTTCTGTAACAATATGAATCGGGGGTAGGCCTGGCCATTCTTTAAGCCGTGCGCCTATTTTTTGTACTGACAGACCTTTTAACCTGGTTTCGTCAATAAATTTTTTGGCATCTAACAAGTTCTTTAAAAAAACGTTGTTTTTGATGAGACAGTCTGGATGGAAGTCTTTTAACCTTTTGCAGGTGATGGTTAGGCCTCCTGCTTGGCAAAGATCTTTGGGAAGAGAGACATAAAATGAGAGCCCCATGTCTTCCATGGCCTGATCCAAAGTCGTTTTATCTATTCGGATGGGCGCTGTGGACCACGGTGCGTGTTCTTCAAGGCTAAAAGGTGCCAGAGCCAGGATCTTAAAAGGAAAGGATGGAAGTTGCATCTTTATCAATCCATTCATTTAGTTTGTTGAGCATCTAATTGAAAAATAATAGAATGATCTTATGATATTGTCAATAAGGAACGGGGACGAAATAACTTCCCCAAGTAGGCGCATAGATTTGGGTCAAATTTGTTCGATCTTAAATCACAAAAGTTGATGGAATAGCCTATCTATTTTGATATTTTTGGGATTTAAGATCGGGCAAAGATAGCTTGAATCTGTGATGCATAGTTGGGGAAATTATTTCGTCCCCGTTCCTTATTATTGCTTAAGTTGATTGTTGACCTATATGGTCAACAATGATAAAAAATATGACTAGAAAAATTTTCCAGAATGTCGAGTGAGATCCTCTCCCGGATGACTGAAGGAATCATCCCTTCTGAAGTTCATCCTGGCCTTACGGAAGATGATTCTTTCAAGATAGATTTTGGAGGTTAAGGATGTCTCTATTCGGATCGGCAAGCAAAGCGCAATTCCTGTTTGAGATATCAGGCACAAAATTTAAGGTTGTGGACTTCAGTGCAACTGAAACCATTTCCTCGCCATATAATGTCGATCTCAACCTGGCCTTGGAAGACGAGATTGATTTTGATGGTGTAATTGCCAAAGAAGCCGTTCTGACCATTCTGGGCAAGGAAGAGGACCGGTACTTTCACGGCATAATCAGCCAGTTCGTGCAGACGGGGAGCAGAAGTCGCTTTTACCTCTATCAAGCAAAGATGGCGCCGTCTGTCAGACTCCTTTCCTTTAAGCAGGACTGTCGCATTTTTCAAGACAAGAGCACACCTGATATTGTCGGACAGATCCTTAAAGACGGTGGCATAATGACCGACTGTTTTGAGTTTCGACTTCAAAATCAGTATCAGCCCAGAAAATATTGCGTCCAATACTGCGAGACCGATTTAGACTTTATATCCCGCCTCCTCGAAGAAGAAGGAATCTTCTATTTTTTTGAACATGCCGAAAACAAACATCTCTTAGTGTTCGGAGACGGCCTCGTGAACTACCAGCCGATTGCCGGAGAGACTGATGTCTTGTTTCACCCTCCCGATTCCATGGTTCCGGAAAAAGAGTTCATCCGGGCATTTGCTCTATCTCGTCAAATTCAGACAGGACAGGTGGCCATAAGAGATTTTAACTTTGAAAGACCATCTCTTGATTTAACCGCCCGGGAAGAGGCTGATTCGTTTCAAAAGTTAGAAGTATATGATTATCCTGGCGAATACTCTGATCAAGATAGAGGAAAGAGGCTCGCCAAAATCCGTCTTCAGGAAACGGTGATGTTCAAGGACAGGGCGGAAGGGGAGAGTTGTTGTCCTCGTCTCATCCCCGGTTTTACCTTCAACCTGACCGGTCATATGCGGGATGCTTTCAATCAGGAATATCTCCTTGACGAGATAGTTCATACAGGTTCCCAACCACAAACGCTTGATGAGCTGGCCGGTTCAGGAGCCGGCTTTAGCTATGCAAACAATTTTTTCGCTATTCCTTCTTCGGTGACCTTCAGGCCGGAAAGAAAAACTCCGAAGCTTGTGGTACAAGGGGCTCAGACCGCCATGGTGGTTGGCCCCGACAGTGAAGAGATCTATGCCGATAAATACGGCCGGGTCAAAGTTCAGTTCCACTGGGATCGTGAAGGCGAAAAAAACGAAAAGAGCTCCTGCTGGATCCGTGTGGCGAGCAGCTTTGCCGGTGGTAACTATGGCAGTATCTTTATACCCCGCATCGGCCATGAGGTGATTGTCGAATTTGTGGAAGGCGATCCTGACCGGCCGGTTATCACAGGATGTGTTTACAATGCCAACACAATGCCCCCTTATACCCTTCCCGACGAAAAGACTAAAAGCGCTATCAAAACCAACAGCTCTCCGGGAGGAGAAGGGTTCAATGAAATCAGGTTTGAAGATGCCAATGGTAATGAAGAAATATTTATTCATGCAGAAAAAAACATGGATCTTCGCATTAAGAATAATCGTAGAGAGTGGATAGGCAACGATCGGCATCTGGCAGTACAGCGCGACAAACTTGAAATAGTGGAACACGACAAGCACATCATCATTAAACAAGATGAACTCCAGGAAATCGAGCGTGACCGGAATCTTAAAATTGAGGGTGGAGATGCTATCGGTATTTCAGGATCGAGATCTATTGCAGTGCATGGCGATGTAATCAAGGTTTTCAAAAAAAAATACAGTCAGGAGGTTGCCCAAGACTACTATGTGAAGGGGGATAACATAGTGTTCGAGGGGATGACAGGTTTGTGCATGAAGGTAGGAGACAATTTTATTACCCTCAACTCAGGTGGAGTCTTTATCAAAGGGACCAATGTGCTGATCAACAGCGGCGGCTCAGCCATTTCAGGAACGGCCGGCAACATCGTAGCTCCGGCGCCCCCTCTTGAAGCGGAAATTGCGGGTGAGGCATAGCCGGGGCGGGACACGGCGCCAGCGGTAAATTCGACTGAAGGTCCGGCTGCAGCTCCGCCCGCCAGAGTTACCTGACCTTCTTCCTCCGGCACTGCTGCCAGGGGAGGTTCTTCTATAACCTCAGGCTGCTTCCTCCACTGCTGCCCCTGTTTGGAGGACAAGCGGAGATACAACAAACGGTACGATCCGATATAACCAAAGTTCAGTTGCCGGGCAAGCTGCTCAATTACCTTAGGAACGTGGACGAAATAACTTCCCACAAGTAGGCGCACAGATTTGGGTCAGATTTGGGTCAGATTTGTTCGATTTCAGATCACAAAAGTTGATGGAATAGCAAGCTATTTCAATATTTTTGTGATTTGAGATCGGGCAAAAATTGCCTGAAGCTGTGATGCATAGTTGTGGAAGTTAATTCGTCCACGTTCCTAACGGTCTCTTCAGGCTGGATCTCTTGCCAGTCCAGAATCTTAAATGCCCGCAGCCCACTGCGGAGAACTCTCCTCACAGTAACCCTCCGTTAACATTAAAAATTACCAGACCTCTATCGTATTGACCTCCAGAGCGCTCAGGTCGTTTATGGGGCAAAGACCCCGCCATACCAGATAAAAACGTTTCTCATCCGGAATAAGGCAGAGAGTATCCGGTTTGAGTTCTACTTTTTCCGAAACAGGAGATGCCTCTTCAGCCTCTTCGATCTCTTTGCCCTCCTCCAGTTCCTCGTTTATGCCGTCTTGCTCAACTGCATCTAAGTCATCGCCCTTGCTTGCCCCCAAAGCCGACTCATCTGCAAAAAGATGCTCAAACGATTTGCTTACGGCACAGTTTACTCGTATGCCGGGCAAATGAAAGCGGACCGTTCCCTCAGGTGTAAGATTCACAAGCTCAACCTCTTCATCACATTTAAGATAGCCCTTAACCTGCAAATCGGGATGCGCTCCGTTGTAATAGTCGAACCGAAAGTCTTCCGGCGGATCGGGAGAATGTTCCAGTCTCCATTTGTCATCGTATGTGCCCAGATAGCCCGCCCGAGGCATCCACGCCTTGCCGTAAAAGCCAAAACCAGCCGGCATGGGGTGATCTTTCCACGACTTGATGAGCTTTGCAGGGTCCTCAAGGTTCGGCAACAAGGCTCCATCAAGCGTTTTTTTCGATTTTTTTGCAAAAAAACCTCGTCCTGCCAAATTTTCTTTACAATAGCCACCACTATGGGTATCAATGCCGCCAAAGGCTCGTTCGTACACAAGATCCATAATGCTAAACTGTTGGGGTCTGGAAAAATGCTCCGGTAACAATCGGCTCGAACATTTCCAGCGCCGATCGCCGATGACACGGATGGTCTTTTTTACGTGTCCGACATGCAGCGATACATCCAGAGCATAAACAGACCCTCCATGCGGAGCATAGGCTTTTCCTACAAGAACAATATCAGCCCGTGGCTTGAAGGGGGCCACATCGGATTCAAACTTCACGCTGCCGCCATTCTTTTCATCGTAGAATTCGTCGCCAAAGGCTATTGGTATTTGCTCCGATGCTGCTTCTGCCTTTTCTCCGGAACAAATATCAAAGGTGCCTTTGACAACAACAGTCAGAACGGTTCTCCCTTCCGGTCCTCTCAAAGGGAGTGCTTTAACTTCAAACGGTGTATTGTTTAAAATCTTCATTATCTGAAAACCCATATCTTTTTCAACAGCAACCAATCCCCAACCCTACTTCAAAACACCAGGTGTCGGGATAACCGATCCTGCCACGACTGGACCTGCCGGCACAACAGGCGGTGCAAACGACGGAATCGGACCCATGCCGAGTACATTCTGAACCAGGGTTGAAGTTTTAAAGATTTGAAATACCGTATTGAACGCATTTGCAATCGCGTCAAACAGATCCGACGCGTGCAAGGCTTCCGGATCGGCAAGATTGGCATCCATGGTGCTTTTCAAGGTGCCTGGGGATAGTCCCGATTCTCCGGGCGAAGAGAATGTTACCAGCGGTATCGGAATGTTTGGCGTGGGTGGAGCCATCGGCCCGGGAAATACAGCAAAAGCCGGATACATCAACGTACCCATCAGCCCCATGTGCCACGATTGCCAGAGTGTGCCCAAAGCGCCGGCGATTGCGTTGGAATATTTTATCTCCTGAGGTGTGCTCATCGGCGCACTTGCTAAAATCAACGGCATGAGCGGCGGCCCCACAACACCGCCCGGCAACAGCATGCCCGTAGGGCCGTTAATGATGACACTTGCAATCATGGTCATCTTCATCCAATTGTCGATGCCGTCGCAGATGGCGCCGGAAATACCGTCAATATAATCAGCAAGCTGCTCGCCGACCGTTGCGGCTGCATCAACATGGTACTTGTTCAGAGTCGCTTCCCTGAAAAGGTTCATGGGAAAGTTAGGCGACACCATCAATTCGCTTGGAGTAAAAGCATCAGAATATTGCTCCCCTGGCTCTAACCAGTCCATAGGTAACTCAACACCCTTGGACAGAAAATTACTTTTTGCCAGTTGGGCTAGCATATCTTTTTGTGGCGCCGGCATTGTCTCTTTTTAAGACCTCATCTTGTGTTTTTCAGCGGCATATACCCTTCGTGCTTTGATTAGAACGGGGACGAAATAACTTCCCCGTTCCTTAGGTGAACCAAAAAAAGAGTCCAATTTCGCGAATGGTGTCTCAGAGCCCAGGGCACGTTCAAAAACTCCTGCAAGACTCTGTACGTCTGTACCCATACTGGGAAACATGGTTCCCTGGAGAATATAGTGAACCATAGCAGGTGAGTCAAGTTCATCGCTTTCAAGGCCATTCAGCAGGTTCGCAGATATCTGCACGCCGGCAACGAGGGCAGATTAATTCGATCTGCTCAATGATTTCCTTTCGCACAATCTTATCCGCCCACATTCACATCGGGGCTTCCTTCGATCAACTGGCCGACCCCGCCGCAGTGCTGATCCATATCGCCCATACGATGGGCAGGGCTATTGTTGATCAGAACCGTTGCGCTTCCCATGACAGCGGTCCAGGTGTTCGGCCCGCAACAGGCAGCATGAATACCCATATCTCCTACACGCAGGGCGGGCAGATAATTCACCAGCACATCCGGTGAGCCCTGAATCGCCGGACCCGTAACAGAAGGATGAGGGCATGCAACACAGCCGTGAGCATCGACCGGCGCCTGTGATTTGTCTCCTAATCGTCCTTGTTGCGGCATGATTACCTCTTCTGTAAAATATATCTACTATTCTTGTTCTCTTGCTCCAAATACTGATGTCTGGAGAAAAAAAGAATGGTTTGGGGATATTAAGGAACGTATTTTTCCGAAACGTTTCATCGCTTCCTTTTTTACTGGCAAAACCTCATCATTTTTCCACACAATCCCTCTAAAATTGTAGCATCGCACGCTTCCTAAGGCATGTGAATGGTTGAATTGGTTGAGCAGTCAACCACTCAACCAATATCAATCAGCTTTCTTCTCTTTTATGCTGAAATCGCCGTCTTTAAAAAAAAGCCATTTCAGCCACTTGATTCCAAATTCTAATAAAACAAGTTCATCTTTTTTTATTTTTTCAATAATTTCTTTTTTTATATTATAGCGCTCTAAAAATGAACTTTCAAAAACAAATTCTTTAAACTTGTCTATATTGTAACTGGCTAAAAAGAACATCTTCTTGCTCTGTTCGGTAAGCATAACATTTTTAGGAAAAGATCTTTTCCTAACCAGCAAATCTGTCCAGCCGGCATTAATCTCATCATGAATGTCAACTCCCTGATCGTTTCGCCATTCTCGTACTGTCCACACTTTTTTCTCTTCAAAGCCAAGGCAGTGAGATTCATGAACAAAAAAATAGAAATCTTTATCATCGGCACCCTCTTTGTGACTCAAAGATGCAACTCCTATTGGATAATAACGGCAGGTCGTTGGTCTATCTTCATAGATTATACATCCATCATCTCTTACAAAAGGGCATGATTTTTCATCATCGTCCATCAACTTTAAAGTTATAATTGGTAGATCTGTTTTCTCTAAAAGCTGTGGTTTAGTATAGATTGCCAGGAATTCTTCTGATGAAAGCTGCAAACGATTTTTTAACCTGATAATATCATAAGGGGTAAGATTAATGTTAATACCCCTGCAACATTTAGTAAAACATTTTACACCCTTATGGCATTCGAACTTAAATTTGTCGTCAAGACTGAATCTAACAGGTTCAATCCCAGCCATATCGGGCATATTATTTGACATATTCATATGTTATTTTTCCTTTCACGGGATTTAGGCTCGGTCAAAAAGCTTGATCTTTCCTATCTGAATAAAAAAATGATGTCAATAGATCAGATTTTGTAATATTTTGGTTTTATGAAACAAACAGCCTGGACGATATTTTCAAAAAGCTATGTTTCAAAAAACTTATTGCTTGATTTAAAGCGAAAATATTTTTATATCTTAAAAATAAAAATATCAATCTATACCTCGCAAGGTCATAAATTGCGTTTTTTCGGTGAGCAATGAAGCATCAAGAGCAAAGCGCGAAGGTGCCCAATAGCAAGCCTGAGCAACGCAGCTATTGGTGTTCAGTGCCAGCAAAAAATCACAAGTTAGGAACGTGGACGAATTAACTTCCTCAAGTAGGCGCACAGATTTGGGTCGAATTTGTTTGATCTCAGATCACAAAAGTTGATGGAATAGCGAGCTATTTCAATGTTTTTGTGATCTGAGATCGAACAAAGGCGGCCTGAATCTGTGATGCATAGTTGTGGAAGTTGTTTCGTCCACGTTCCTTATGGCCTTTCGAGGTATATAAATTGGATTATAGCCGTTCACGGCTACCTTTTATTTATATGAAGAATATATCTATATCTGAATTTAAACTCGGACGTTTTTTTTTAGGAAAACTTCCTTTTGGTAAGGATTTGATAGCCTTTGTTGAGGATTTCTGTAAAGAAGCCTTAATCCAGACGGCCATTTTTTCAGTTCTTGGTTCTGTTTCATCTGTTACATTAGGATGTTATGACCATAAACAACAGGTTTATGTAACTTTCAACGAAGAAGCTCCTCTTGAAATCACAGTATGTATTGGTAACGTTTCAATAAAAGATGCTAGTCCATTTGTACGTGCGCACATTCTTTTAAGTGATGAAAAAGGTAAAATCATTGGAGGGCATCTTTTTTCAGAAACAATTGTTTTTGCAGGCGAAATCAGCCTTCAGGAATTAAAAGGAAAGCCATTTGAAAGAGCTTATGATAATAAAACCGGTCTTATGCTATGGAATTTATCGGGCAAAAGTGGCCTGAATCTGTGATGCATAGTTGGGGAAGTTATTTCGTCCCCCCCAGTTCCGTAATGATACGGTTAAAAACTTTCCGACTGTTGAATTAATTTGTTTGAGGAGGCTTGGGTGCAAATAACTGTTAAAAGATGCAATAAATTGAAAGAGCGGCCAGATGATTCCAGCCTTGGTTTTGGGTCGATATTTACAGACCATATGTTTAATATGGATTACAATCCTGAAGATGGATGGCATAATCCGCGTATAGAACCATACTCATCCATCACAATGGATCCGGCGACAATGGTTCTTCATTATGGTCAGTCCATTTTTGAGGGGCTCAAATCTTTCAGGACAAAGTCAGGCATTATTCAGCTTTTTCGACCGACAGATAATTTTACGAGGCTGAATAAATCTGCAAAAGCTCTATGCATCCCCGATGTTGATGAGGACTTTCTCTTTCACGCTTTGAAACAGTTGCTGAATATTGAAAAGGACTGGGTCCCGAGTGCTCCGGAAACTTCCCTTTACATACGACCGGCAATTATTGCCATGGACCCGTTTCTCGGAGTACGTGCTTCTCATACCTATCGTTTGTTTATTATTCTTTCACCAGTTGGTGCATATTATAAAGAAGGCTTTAATCCAGTTAAAATCTGGGTAACAAAAAACCATGTTAGAGCCGTACGAGGCGGTGTTGGAAATGTCAAAACAGCCGGAAACTATGCAGCAAGTCTTTATGCCGGCGAAGAAGCCCATAAAAATGGTTATACACAGGTTTTATGGCTTGACGGAGTTGAACGTAAATATGTGGAAGAAGTTGGATCTATGAACATATTTTTTGTCATAGATGACGAGATTATTACTCCAGTGTTAACCGGAAGCATACTTCCGGGTATTACCAGAAATTCTGTAATCTCCCTTGCAAAAATGTGGAATTTGAAAGTTGAAGAAAGAAAAATCAGTATAGACGAATTAATAGATGCACACGAATCAGGCAAGCTTCAAGAGATCTTCGGATCAGGTACCGCTGCCGTTATTTCACCTGTCGGTGAAATAAAATACAGCGAAAAGGTTTTAACCATAAACGACGGTAAAGTTGGTCCAATGGCAAACAAGTTTTACAATGCCCTCACAGACATACAGTATGGCAGGGTAGAAGATCCTTTTGGATGGATTGAACTGATTGTTGATTGTTGATTTGTGGAATCGCTTCGCTCTGTCTTTTTTGTTATAACCTATAAGCCTTTTGCAGAAACACATTAGGAACGTGGTCTGCGTTATGCATTGTGTAGTGTTGCTCTGTTGATTGGCGTTGTTTCTGCAATAGGCTGGCTCCTATATATAAAATTAATAGAATATCTTCAATCAACAGTCAACAATCATAAATAAATATTTCAGGGGTATTGCTTTGAGGAATTTGGACGAACCAAAATATTTGCAATCATTTATATCAAAAATGAAAAAAGAGGGCATTCAGCCCATAGTTATTGATACATTTGTATATTATTATGAAAAGTTAGTTGCCGGTGAAAAAGGATTTATTTTTGACAGAGATATAAGACCCATTAATTCAGATGAGATTGAAGATGCAAGAGATGCATCTGAATATGCAGAAGCCGGTGAAAAAGCATTAAAACATGTCGTTATGATAATTTTAAACGGCGGTTTGGGCACAACTATGGGCATGAAAAAAGCAAAGTCTTTAATACGAGCAAAAGATAACAAGACATTCCTTGAAATAATTTTAGAAAAAGCGAAAAAATCCAATGTTGCGCTGTGTCTTATGAACAGCTTCAGTACTCATCAGGATACAATTTCCGCGCTATCAATGATTAAACCATATAGATTCCCTAAATTATTCCTTCAGCATAAGTTCCCCAAAATTTTACGACATGAATTCGCTCCTGCAGACTGGCCAATGAATCAACGCCTGGAGTGGAATCCGCCAGGGCATGGAGATATTTATACAGCCCTGTTAACGTCCGGAACCCTTCAGCAACTGCTTGATGAAGGGATTCGATATGCTTTTATTGCAAATTCAGACAATTTAGTCGCCAATATAGATAAATCGCTCCTTGGATTTTTTTCCGAGAAAGGTTTCCCTTTTATGATGGAGGTCTCGGAAAGGATGCCCATTGATTTCAAAGGAGGACATATGGCCAGACATAAGAACGGCCATTTAATTTTGCGTGAAGCTGCCCAATGTCCGAAAAGGGAGCTTGAAAAGTGCAGGGATGTAATCAATTATAAATTTTTTAATACAAATAACATCTGGCTTGATTTAAAAATTTTAAAGAGTTTAATTGAAAAACATGGGACAATTAAACTTCCGATGATCATAAACCCAAAGAATCTGGATCCAAGAAATGAATTCAGCCCGCTCGTATATCAGATAGAAACCGCAATGGGATCGGCAATCTCAATTATTGAGGGAGCAACAGCAATCAGAGTCCCCAGATCCCGTTTCTTTCCTGTTAAAACATGTAATGAACTATTGGCTGTTCGTTCTGACTGCTTTTTATTTTCAGACGATAAACAGCTAATAGTAAACCCTGAAAGAAAACAAAATGATAACTGTTTCAATATAAATATAGATCTTGATCCTAGATATTACAGAAAAATAGATATGTTTAATAAGAGATTCGCAAACGGCATTCCTTCTTTAGTTAATTGTGAATCTTTAACTATAAGTGGGGATGTTTTTTTTGAAAACAATGTAAAGATTAATGGAAACGTTGTAATCAATAACAGGAGCGGGTCCCATGCAGTTATAAAGGAAGGAGCAGTTATAGAAGAAGACATTTATAGTTGATCAACCAAATGTCTATTTGAAAAATAGGCTCTAAGGAAGCATAGTAGCTGCATTATAAGGAACGTGGACGAATTAACTTCCCCAAGTAGGCGCACCATAAATGTACCTTCCAGAATATCGATGTATTTTCTTACGGTCACATCGAAAATGCCGAATGAACGGCCAAGTTCTGAGTAGCTCATAATCTGCCCGTGATAGGGAAAGACTATTTCTATTCTATCTTCACAGTTGATAAATCCCATTGAAGCAGAGTGTCACTCCCAAGAATGACGAAACCTAATGGATCATTGACCCATGCCATTCTGTTTCTAAGTGGCAGCCCACTTGATTTCCCCAGTAAAAGCGGAGGACCCAAGTAATGGGGGAGATTTTCCCTGACAGGCATTACAACAAGTTTTGTCACTTTCTGAGCGTGATCAAAAAAAGAAACCATTTCCCGTTCGGCGAAAACGAGAATTCTGTAATCATCCTGCCATTTACGGGTGGTCCCTGCAAAACAATACGGGTCAATAATTTCAATAAGTTATCTATTATAACTTTTGCCACCTTTGCACGGAAGTGGGACTTTAGTCCCGCAAAAACACTGCGCAACAAGGCGGTGCTAAAGCCCCACTTCCTGATAGTAACACAGTGCAGAGCAATGATTTCAATTAGTTACATATCATGGTTGCTATTAGCACATAACAAAAAATCAGGGGACTGCAAAAGTCATACAGAACAGTATGTTATAGCCTGCATTGCTTTGTAGGGACTACCAGCGTCTGGGTTCATAATGGGGTACATAGGCAGCAACCGCCATGGATTTGCAACTGAAGCCTTTCTGATGTCTTTTTCCTGTTGGTTTCAGTTGGAAAAAGCGGCTACATCGAGGTAGGGCAGCCAGTTACCTGACTGCCCCCTCACATCCCCCGGCGTGCGGAATTACCGCACCGGGTTCCTCAAAGTTATTCGCTTATGTGCTTGCACTAATTGAATAG
>JABZFQ010000186.1 GCA_014237365.1 Desulfobacteraceae bacterium
CTATATCAACAACGCCGACAAGTTCAACTTCATCCATTCCTGCATACTTTTCAGCATGAAATTTACCAAGATAACCTGTACCTATTACACCAACACGAAGTTTTTTCATTTATTGTTCCGTTCGGCTACCAACTTAAAGCGGAACACTTTCCACCATTTTGGCTCTATGGCTGATTGAATTTACAGCTTTTGGTGGATTCGCTTCGCTTAATCCACCCTACAAAGTTACGTTGGTAGTCTGAATCGTAGGGTGGATTAAGGAGCGTAAGCGACGAATTCACCAAAGCAAATGTCCCGCCTTACGTTGGTAGCCTTCCATTCTATGATTTATACTTGGGTTTTAGCAACAATAGCAATTCCGAACTTATTTGCGAGAGATATCATTTCCTCCCTGTCAAAAACAACAGCTTTTCCCGCTTCAATAGCCAATGCATTTGAATCCACCTCATGCATGGTCATTATCGTTTTTACTCCGACTGCGGGCATGTCAAATCTTACGTCCTGATTTGGTTTGCAAACTTTGACTACAACAGCATTGCCCTTGCCAAGTTCTCCGCCTCTTTGTATTGTGGCATCAGTTCCATCAATAGCCTCAACAGCAAGAACTGATCCGCCTCCCATAACAACGCATTGGCCTATATCAAGCCGTCCAATCTCCTTTGCATATTTCCAGCCCAGGTCAATATCGGCTTTTTCTGACTTAGTTGGCTTTCGTTTTGTCCAGCATCCTTCCTGAGCCAGAATATCGGGGAGCAAGAATGTTGAAGCCCTTATTTTGATGCCTTCTTTTTCAAGGGTTCTGGCAAAGGCACTCAAAATTCCATCATCATGTGTATGGATCATACCGGCAAAAAGCGAGATGGCTTTCATATCCGGTTTTAAATCCTTTAAGTCCGAAAATATACTTGTCTTACGAATGGCTCCCATCATGACAGCTTCGCTTATATTGCGCTTTTTAAAAAAAATAATGAGACGTTTTAGCTGCCCCAGGTGCATCCATTCTATTTCATCAACATAGTCTTCCAGACTTTTGTCAGCCTCATTCAAAAAAG
Source organism: Desulfobacteraceae bacterium (assembly GCA_014237365.1). Lineage (GTDB taxonomy): Bacteria > Desulfobacterota > Desulfobacteria > Desulfobacterales > ETH-SRB1 > B13-G4. The sequence goes on from JABZFQ010000186.1 coordinate 1,053, forward strand.
CTGCAGCATAAACAGAAAATCCTTTTGATTTTGCTTTTTTTGAAAAAATTATGGGGAATTGGCCGCTCCCCGCAATTAAACCTATCCGCATAAATTACAGACCTCGTAAAAAGATTTTGGGTTCAGAGTTTTGGGTTTTGGGCTCAATATTCAGGGTTAATCGCTTTACGATTTTTTCCTCAGTCATTGATTCCATTGAGTGAACATTATGAACCAATCAACTTTTTAACCCCTGAACCCTGAACCTTGAACCTTGAACCTTGAACCTTGAACCCTAAACCCTAAACCCTATTTACCTTGTTATTCCTCGCTGAGATGATTTAATAAAATCTATAAAGTGAACTACTTCCGGAATCTGTTCCACTTCAGCCCCAACTCTCTCTATAGCCTCGTTTATTGTAAGGCCTATTCGAAAAATAATTCTGTAAGCTTTTTTTAATAATTTGAGTTTGTTTTGAGAAAAGCCACTTCGCTGCAGACCCACAATGTTTAAGCCGTGAAGCATGGCTCTGTCACCTGCTGCAATAACATAGGGTGGTATGTCTTTTACAACCGCTGATTTTCCTCCTACAAAAGCATAGTCACCTATTCTTACGAACTGGTGAATAGCTACAAGGCCTCCAATGGTTGCATAATCGCCAATTGTAATATGTCCTCCAAGTGTTGCATTGTTTGACATGACGACTTTTCGGCCGATTTTGCAGTCATGAGCGATGTGAGTATAAGCCATCAGAAAATTTTCCTCGCCCACTTCAGTTATACCGCCGCCAAATCCTGTTCCTCTGTGAATTGTAACAAACTCACGTATAATTGTTTTACGCCCAATGTTGACATAGGTTTTTTCGCCTTCAAACTTTAATGACTGTGGAGCAGCGCCAATCGACGCATACTGAAATATATGACATTCCTGCCCCATGGTAACATAAGGTTCAATCACTATATGGGGACCTATTATTGTTCCAGCTCCGATAGAAACATTTTCTCCAATAATCGAATACGGACCGACTTCTACGGTGGAGTCCAGTTCAGCTTTGGGATTGATAATTGCGGTTGGATGTATCATACTTTTTCTCTAATAGAGGCCATAAATTCAGCTTCAGCAACGACTTTTTCGTCTACAAATGCAGTACCTGACATTTTTACTGCCTTTGCTTTCTGTTTCAGCATTTTGATTTCAAGCAAAAGCTGGTCGCCCGGTAAAACAGGTTTTCTGAATTTGACTTTGTTAATTCCCATAAAATATATAAGGGCACCATGCCTTTCCTCTGGCAGGGATATAAAAACCAGTACGCCGCCCGCCTGAGCCATAGCCTCTAATATAAGCACGCCAGGCATAATAGGAGAGCCAGGAAAATGCCCCTGGAAAAACGGTTCATTTATGCTAACATTTTTGAGGGCGACAACCTTTTCATTAGTTACAACCTCAAGTATTCGATCAATCAGAAGAAATGGATAGCGGTGAGGAAGTAAACTCATTATTTTTTGGATATCATATTCATTATTCATTATCTTTACTCCTATCGAGTAACGGTTTACGGTTAACAGTTCACGGCAAAAATGCTTCGGTCTCAAATCACAAAAATCTTGAAATAGCTCGCTATTCCTTCAACTTTTGTAATCTGAGATCGAACAAATTCGACCCAAATCTGTGCGCCTACTTGCGGAAGTTAATTCGTCCACGTTCCTAATTAAAAAAACTGTAAATCGTGAACCGATCACTTACATTTTATTTAATCTCTTTTCAATTTCAGATAATTTTTTGCTGAGCTCTGGAAGCATAGGTATAATCCTTTGCACCCTCAGCCATAATCTGTGGGGCATTGCGGGTGCTCCGGATACGATTTGGTTATCCGGGACAGATTTTGCGACACCGGCCGTGGGACCGACAGTAACATTGTTACCCACAGTTATGTGCCCAGATATTGCTGCTTGTCCTGCAATCGTTGCATGTTTGCCTATGGTTGAGCTTCCTGCAATTCCGACCTGTGCTACAAGCAAAGTGTTTTCGCCTACAGTAACATTGTGGGCAATATGCACGAGATTATCTGTCTTAACGCCCTGGCGAATCCATGTCTTACCTAAAGTTGCCCTGTCAATTGTATTGCATGCTCCAATTTCAACATCATCATCTATTTGAACTATACCTGTCTGAGGGATTTTATAATATTTATCTCCATCAGGAGCAAAACCATAGCCATCGCTTCCTATTACTGATCCGGCATGAATTATAACTCTGTTTCCGATCCTGCATCTTTCAAGTACAGTCACATTTGGATATATTAATACATCATCTCCGATAACTACGTCATCTCCAACAACTATGTTAGGATGCAGTATAACATTTTTCCCAAGCACAACATTATTTCCGATTACAACAAAAGGAGCAATGGAAACATCCTCTTCGCATACAAAATTGTTGCCTATATAGGCATTGGAACATATTCCATCAATACTATTAGAATAGTCCGGTCTGGAAGGCGTATGAAAAAGAGCCATTGTTTTTGCAAAAGAAACACGAGCATTATCTACTATTAAAATATTTTTTGAAGATTTTTCAAAGCCTGATTGAACAATAACAGCACCGGCATTTGTATCATCTATTCTTTTTAATAATTTTTTATTATCAGCAAATGTTATATGGTCAGCAGACGCCTCATTAAAGGAGGCCACGCCAGTAATAATTTTTTCAGAATTGCCCCTAAAGCTGCCTCCGACAGCTTCGGCTATTTTTGCAAGGGATATTTTCATTATTTACTTTTTGTCTTTTTCAGCCTGCCGTGCAACCTTCTCATTGTATAGCGGGATCAGTTTGTCTGTTATATCTATTGCGGTAGGTGAATACAAAACGCCTGCTTCGTGCTTTTCAACAATAAGGAGATATCCTTCTTTTTTTCCCATTTCCTCAATAAGTTCAAAAACATCTTTTTTTATACGATTAATAAGCCTGTTGTTTAAAACCTTGAATTCTTCCTTATATTTTTTTTCAAGAGATTTAAAATCATTAATCTTAATTCTGAATTCACGTTCTTTTTCTTCGCGCATTTCCCCACTCATAACCAGGGCTTCTCGATCAAAACTTTTTTTTAATCTTTCCAATTCGGATCCCTTTTTTTTGAGATCTGCTTCCATTTTTTCACCCCGGATTTTGATTTCCGCTTGTGCAGATTTGCCGGCACTTGATACTTCGACAATTCTCTGAAAATTAACCACTCCAATCTTGGCAACATCTGCACCATATGAAACAGTAAGTGAAAACAGAAACAAGATTGCAGCTGCAGAAGCTATTTTTGCGGTTTGCATTTTATCCTCCTTAAAAATTTTAGTTGAGTAGTTGAGTTGGAACAAATCAAAACGCCGCTCCCATTGTAAAATCCCAGCGACCGCCTGAATCCTCTCCCTCTTCAGGATCCAGTATATATCCATTTTCAAGGCGGATAGGACCTATGGGAGAATACCATCTAAAACCATATCCAACACTTTTTCGCATATCGCCCAATTTTATGCCATCGTCAGAGCCATATACGTTTCCGGTATCATAAAATATAACACCGACGATTCCTGCTTTTTCGATTAAAGGAAATACAAATTCAATGTTAAACTGGACATATGTTTCTCCTCCGATCTCAGCGCCATCTTCATCTGTAACATGAATATCCTGCCAGTCAAATCCGCGCATTGAATTCATGCCGCCAAGATA
>JABZFQ010000047.1 GCA_014237365.1 Desulfobacteraceae bacterium
TTAACATCTTGATTTTCATGCATGTTTTACTCTCCTTCTTGCTTTTTTTCGGATTTACAGATATATTATTTGCTAAAATCTGCAAATGCAATGAATTAAGCATGTTAGAATCTAACTGCACGAAACATACATTATGCTTGTCGAAGGAAACCACAAGGAGGACAAAATGAAATTGTCAGATGGTGAAAAATTAATGCTGATTATGTTGAGTGAAATTTACGAAAAACTGCAACTGGATGGAGAGATCGATCCCAAATTCATCAAATCAGCCATTTTCAGTGAAAACACTTGGGGAATAAACTGGAAATATAGTGGCATTCCTTTCCAAGGTAATGATACTCCAGAAATAGTTAAAGAAGTTGTAAACATTCTTGACATGTGAAGCTTCATTGAAGATTCTTATAAAAAGTTGTCTGAAGAGGACAAGCTTTTTGTTGAAAAAGAAGCAGAACCTTTCGGAAAAGATCGAAAGTTCAGAGGATTTGATGGTAACAATGAAACATCCCAAATGAGGATTGCTATGTTTCTAATTGATGATTTAGATCGTTTTCAAAAATATAAAGGTAGAGACCTGAATTCACATATACCTTCAATTGATACATATAGAAGAATGTACACAATATTTGAGCCTATGAGGTCAAAGTTAATGGGTAATTTACTAGATGCAAAGCAACTTGTACAGATTCTTCTCGAAAAAACTCATCCTGAACACAGAAAAATGGGATAGTAGAAAATGTCAAAATCACAATGGGTCAAGCAAGGGGGGACGTTAAGCCACAAAAATGCGTGTAAGGAATTTGGCCTTACAGAAGAAGAAGTAATTGATGCGATGAAAGTGGGCAAATTGCAATACCGGCAAAACTATGCTCATGGTAATCCATATTTCAGAGTACTTCGAATCGAAGTTGAGGCATTAGCCATAGAACTACACGGGAACAATGCGGTAGAAGAACAAGAGATTAAGCATAAGTTGCGAAAAATCAACAGAGAAATAAATAGCCTTAAGAGAAAACTTGCATCTTTAGAAAAGCAGAAAGTTGAATTGCTTGAAATCCAAAAACAGACAAAAGCCTAACAAGGCAATTTTAGCCGTCCTTCTGCGTCAGCGGCTGAATTGGGGTTATGCAAGCAAATGGAAACTAAAAAATGAAGCCTAAAAAAATTCAAAATTTAAAAGGATTTCTATGTAAATCAGTAGAAGGTAAATTCTTCTTTCGTACCTATAAAGAAGATGGATCATTTAACGATTATGAAATTTACCATTCTGATTTAGAAATTGAAATTTTAGATTCAGATGCATACATTTATGATAGAAAAGGAGATCTCTATATTGATCACAGCCCCAAAACACTGGGGAAAGAGTAACATTTATAGCATAACAAAAGGATTGAGCTGACCACAAAAGCCGATCCGATTTTTTGTAAGTTCAAAGTATTAGGCGGCTTTTGTGTCAGCTCGCAAATATTCACCAACATTGGCTGATAAAATAACAAGTTTAAGAATCAATAAGTTAATCAAGAAAATTATCTTAAATCCAATAGTTTTCGCAATTTCTAAAGGTCGTAACAAGAAATGATTTGAATAGCAATTATTTAGCAGCTAACATCTGCCTTCACAAGGAGCGCAAAAGGCGGGCGACTGTGGAAAAAACGAAGTCATCATTGAACTCACATTTGCCATACCCATGTCCCTTTTGCGCCCTGTGAGGCATTAGCGTGTCACACTATGAAAATATAAAATATTCATCAAAAAAGTAATGTGCATTTAAATATGTGTATCACGAGGTGAGAAATGGCAATACGAGAAGTTGTTTGGAAAATTTCTGATACAATGTATGATGAAATGACACAAGTTCAAAAGGAACTTTCCTTTCCCAATTTAATGGATTTGGTATCCTTGGCCGTGCAAAGATATTTAGCTGAAATACGACATGAAACTTGGTGGGTTGAATTTCGCAAATTACAACAACAAGTTCGTGCATCAGGCGGATTCCAATTAGGTCAAACAAAAGAGGAAATTATTGCTAATCTGAGGGAACAGCGCCATCAAATATTTGAGTCTAATTATGCGAATATGTATTGATAGCAATCAATTTATCTTTGGGATTGGCGGCAGTGATCCGGCTTCTGAAACTCTCATGTCTTTGTTGCCGGGTTTGGAAGTGGTGCTTCCGCGACTGGTCATTAAAGAAGTGTCCCGAAATTTGACTGAATCGCAAACGAAGACGCTTTTTTCGTTAATGAACAAAGCATCTCAAATAAAGATCGTTGAAGAACCGGTACCAGTTGAGATGGTGCACAAATATGTTGATCTTGGGTTGCGTGAGAAAGCTGATGCCTTTATCGGTGCGTTTGTGGAATGGCAAGGAGCAAAGTATCTGATTTCGGACAATCGACATTTTTTATCAGAACTGTCTGGAGCAGCATTTGCAGTATTGAGCTCAGAAGAGTTTTTATATCGTCATTATCATACAACGTTATAACAAGCAGCAATAAATGCTAACATGGCGCTTGAGATGGACTGGGCAAAGCCGTGCCGTTTTAGAAAGGCAGTATTTGACCGGTAGTTTTTATTTTTAGCATAGTTTTTCGGTTATCGTTGCCCAGCCACTCAGCTTTTCGTTAGCCAGCTTAAACTTTATCTATGTCAATTCACGGAAAAATTTGCTATGAATAGAAAATAAAATCTTAAAAAGGATTGAATAAATTTATGATTGACCTCTGGACAAAAGAAAAAGAAATTGAATTTTTCAATGATGCCAGAAAGTTTGCATCGCCAGAGCAACTGTTTTATTTTGGCGATGATTCACGATATTATGCCTATTGGCCCAAATCCTACAAAGGCAAAAAATCCACATTACAAAGCAGAAACGCCCTGATTGGGAATTTCACGGAAAAATACTCAGTAGATTTGCTTCAAGAATTTGCCAAGACTAATGGACTTTATGCTGTTCAAGGCGTTATTTGCAATGAAATTGGTCTTTCTTCACAATCTCCGGCAGATGTTGTATTGTGCAAAACTAGACAAAGAGAACAAAGGGCTAAAGACATAGCAGCAATTTTTGAAGTCAAAATGTCGATTGTCTGGAATTGGGAATTGAAAAACAATAAATTGATTTGTCTGGGAGATTTTAAAACACATAAAGGCAATCCCGGACTGCTTCGTTCAGATTCAATGTTAAAAGCGATTGGCAAAAGCATCAATATTCGTGTTTCCAGTCACAGCGCTTCGAAAATTCCAATTATCATACTCGGGAATACTCCTATCACTCAAAGCTACATTTCAAAAGTTGATCATCTTTATCATGCTGGAATAATTCAGGGATTCTGGTCTGTGAATCCAAATCCATTAGATAATAACGGTGACAATTTAAAACAAACACCTGATAGTGGCTTTATCAGGATGGATTCATATGATGAGTTAAGGCAAAGCCTCAACAGTTTGCTGTCTGAAAAGGGTGAATTTTTCTCCAGCATGAAGTCAAGAAAGGAATTGGGAAAAATTATTGAGATTGCAAACAGAAAGCCGGATTTTGAATCAAAAGCAAAGAAATTTTTATCACTTATAAGGAAATATAATGGCTAATGGAGCATATAAACAAAAGCGATCCAGTACCGAGACAAGCTCATTTGGAACTCAGGGACGTATTAATCACGATTCCACAAAGTTTTATAAAAGCAGATTGTATGAAGGCTTACGTGATGCAAAGAAGGTAAGATATATTGAAAACAAAATTTCTGAAAAAAATGTTAACAAAATTTTTTGTAAATCCAGTGGAAAAATGGACGAGTTGCCTGATAATAGTGTCCATTTAATGGTTACTTCACCTCCATATAATGTATCCAAGGAATATGATGATGACTTGAGTTTGAATGAATATTTAAACTTATTAAATACTGTTTGGCGAGAAACGTATCGTGTTTTGGTTCCTGGTGGCCGTGCATGTGTCAATGTTGCCAATCTTGGTAGAAAACCATATATACCGCTTCATAGTTACATTATTGAAGATATGCAGGAAATTGGCTATCTCATGCGTGGTGAAATAATATGGAATAAGGCTTCAAGTGCAAGTCCTTCAACGGCCTGGGGAAGTTGGCTTTCAGCCGCAAATCCTGTTTTAAGGGATATTCACGAATATATTTTAGTTTTTTCTAAAGAAACATTTTCAAGGAAGAAAGAGAATAGGGAAAACACAATTAAAAAGGAAGAATTTCTTGAATGGACAAAAAGCATATGGACATTTCCTGCCGTTTCAGCAAGACAAATCGGGCACCCAGCTCCTTTCCCCGAAGAATTGCCTCGTAGACTGATTCATCTATATACTTTCAAGGACGATGTTGTTCTAGATCCTTTTGTTGGAAGTGGGTCAACCTGCCTTTCAGCTATAAAAAATAAACGAAATTATGTGGGTTACGATATTGATTCTGAATATGTAAAATTAGCTGAAAAAAGAATCGCCAATTATACTAATCAATTACAGCTATTTTAATAATGACGCTGGCTAACAATCAGATGAACGCTGACTGAAAAAGCCTGGCCGTTTTTTGGTTTCTACAAATTTTGTTGTTTATCTATCTTTCTTCGCTTTTTAGCCATATTTTGTTTGCTTTTTCAGCAGGTTATCCGTGTCGTTCGGCAGCAGGAGTTTTTCAGAGGAGTAGCATAGGAAAAAGCTGGTCAAAATAGAGAACTACTTGATTTGCCTTGCAATTGCTGGTAGTCCTTACAAAACACTATGGGTCTATAAT
>JABZFQ010000110.1 GCA_014237365.1 Desulfobacteraceae bacterium
ATAACAACACCGGCAATCAGAGCTGTGCGCAAAAATTTTCCTGAAGCAAAGATAAGCCTTCTCGCAAAACCCTGGGTCGCCCCAATTTTTTACAACAATCCTTATATTGATAATATCTTGATTTACGATGCTGCTGGAAAACATAAAGGCCTGTCCGGCATACCCAGGTTGAGCAAGGAACTGCGAAAAGAAAAGTTCGATCTTGCCATCCTTTTTCAGAATGCTTTTGAAGCCGCCATGATAGCTGTTTTGGCAGGAATCCCAAACAGACTCGGCTATAACACTGATGCAAGGAATCTATTACTCACACATTGTATCCGTCTAACGCCAGCCATGAAAAGGGTCCATCAAATCGATTACTATCTTGGAATCCTTGAAGGCGCTTCACTAAAATCAGATGGCAGGCACCTAACTCTTGTCGTAACAAATGAAGAGCGCAAACATGCTGAAAAAATATTAGCGAAACACGGTATTACAGGAAAAGACAGACTTGTCGGAATAAACCCAGGTGCTGTTTTTGGATCTGCGAAGCGGTGGTTTCCTGAACGGTATGCTGCACTGAGTGTTAAGTTGCAGGATTACAGCGGGGCCAAAATTGCTATATTCGGAGGACCTGGCGAAAAGGCACTTGGGCAGTATATCTCTGAATTAATGGGAAACCGCTGCGTCAACTTTTGCGGCAAAACCAGCCTTCGTGAAGCTGTAGCATTAATTGAGAGGTGTCAACTTTTTATTACAAATGATTCAGGTTTGATGCATGTTGCGGCAGCTCTTGATACTTCGCAGATTGCGATATTTGGTTCTACCGACCATGTAACAACCAGTCCCGGTAGTCCAAAAAGCCGTATTATAAGGGTCCAGGTGCCTTGCAGCCCTTGCCTGAAACCAGACTGCCCAATAGACCATAGGTGCATGAAAAAAATTACTGTCGACATGGTATATGCTGCTGCTGTAGCACTATTAATGGAATACTGATTTTTCATGAACATCCATGCCCTAAATGGTACCACCAAGGATAAAAATCCATTTTGCATAAATCAGCAATAAAAATTTTTTTATGGTTTTATGACTTAGTCTGGAAAATAGTTCTTCCTGGGCTTAGTTTAAACCTTCGTATTGCCGAAGGATATGAGCAAAGAACACTTAAAAAAAAGTTGCCAAAAGCTGATCTGTGGATTCAGGCTGCTTCAGTCGGTGAATCATATCTGGCCTGCGAAATCTTAAAAAATTTAAGGTTATCATATCCAATCAAAATTATAGTAACGACTAACACTCATCAGGGATTAGAAATCCTCGAACAATCGATTGTAGGTATTATCAAGGATCACAGAGAACTAAGCGTATTTCCGGCATATTTCCCTTTTGACAAGCCATCTATGATGAAAAAAGCTGTAAACCAGGTCTGCCCCAAAATTATGGTGCTCCTGGAATCTGAAATCTGGCCTAGCCTTCTGTATGCACTAAAACAACATGGTTGTATAACAATTATTATAAACGGCAGGATAACTCAGAAAAGTTTGAAGAGGTACCTTGTATTGCCCTCATTATGGCGAACTATCAGGCCGGATAAAATTTTTGCTATATCTGAAAAGGATGCGAATAGGTTCGCTAAATTATTTGGTCTTAATAACGTTAATGTTATGCCGAACATAAAATTCGACCGCATAGGCTATAATACTGAAGGTCTATATAATACGACAAATCCCCTTGAAACAATTATAGCACCTGAAACGTATTTAATAATTTTTGGCTCTGTAAGGCGCGAGGAAGAAACAGCAGTTGAAAAGATTATACTTGAGATACGACACAGGCGGCCAGATATTGTTATTGGTCTGTTTCCAAGACATCTGCAAAGAATAAAACACTGGGGAAATGCCTTAAACAGCCTGTCAATCCCCTTTATATTGCGTTCAAATACAAAGACTCATGTTCAACCCGGCACAGTTATATTATGGGATACATTTGGTGAGCTGAACTTTGCATACAGACATTCAAAAGCAGCTTTTGTCGGCGGAAGCCTTGAGCCTCTGGGTGGACAAAATTTTTTGGAAGCTTTAACAAGTGGAGTTATTCCTGTTATCGGACCTTACTGGGAAAATTTTTACTGGGTAGGTAACGAGATAGTAAAAAATGGCCTTGTTCACATTGCTTCGGACTGGAGAGAAGTTGCTGATATTTTGATAGAAAATACAAAAAAGTCACCTTCGCATGAAGATGTGCTTAACAAAGCTCTCATGTATCTAAAGAACCGTCAAGGTGGTACAGCACAAGCATGCAACATTATCACAGAAATTCTAAATAAAAAATATAAGGCATTCTCTTGCAATGAATAAACCTCCAATATTTTATGGCATAATTCCAGCACGTTATGGTTCTATGCGTTTTCAGGGCAAACCACTAGCCAGGATACTTGGAAAACCAATGTTCTGGCATGTTTATGAGCGCGCCAGAAAGTGTCCGGAACTATCCCAAATTGTACTGGCCACAGATGATGAACGGATTGCCTCAAGCGCAAAATTACTAAACGTGCCTGTTGTTATGACACGTAATAACCACATAAGCGGCACCGACCGCGTGCTGGAAGCAGCAGAAAAACTTTGTGTGCCTGAAAATGCGGTTGTTGTTAACATACAGGGCGATGAACCCACACTTGAACCGGCTATGCTTAGCGAGCTAGTCCAACCTTTTGAATCGCCGGAAATTCATGTAACCACTTTGGCAAGAAAAATTCATCCAAAGGAAGCTGAAAATTCTAATCTTGTCAAAGTAGTCTTTGCTAAAAATCATAAAGCTCTATATTTCTCACGCTCTCCTGTACCTGCAAGCCGCAACGGTAAGGAAGACGAGTTGTATGGTCACATCGGTTTGTATGCCTTCCGCATGAAAATTTTGAGACGATTTGTTATTCTTGGTCCGAGCCGTCTTGAGGCCGTTGAAAAGCTTGAACAGCTACGCCTGCTTGAAAACGGAATTCCAATACATGTTGTAATAACAAAACACCGAACTATAAGCGTAGACCGTTCGGAAGATATAAAGACTGTAAGCGAAATTCTTCAGGGGAAAATGAATATAAAAGATGCAATTACGTACAAAGGCAAAATTCATGATTAATAAATGTATAATTCGCTTGGCATTTATACCTCGAAAGGCCACAAATTGCGTTTTTTCGCTGGCCATGAACACCAATAGCTGCGTTGCTCAGGCTTGCAATAGCCTGCTATTACGCGTCTTAACGCCTTGCTCTTGATGCTCATTGCTCACCGAAAAAAACGCAAGTTACAACCTTCCGAGGGATAGATGAAAATACTTATCGTTAAATTGAGCGCTATTGGAGATGTTATACATACACTGCCATCGCTTAATGCCATCAGGAAATACTATCCTGAGGCACATATAACATGGCTGGTTGAAGAAGCTGCTTCCAGTCTTGTTGTAGGGCATGAAGCTCTGAATCGTGTTATTATTTCAAAAAGAAAGCAATGGATAAAAAAAATTCTCGGGCCATCCTGCCTGAAAAATATTAAAGAAGCGTATCAATTTATAAAAAAGCTGAGAGACACAGAATACGATCTAATAATTGATTTTCAAGGATTGCTAAAAAGCGGTGTCCTTGTAGCATTAGCCAGAGGAAAGCGGAAAACAGGTTTCGATAAAGGCATGGAGCACATGGAGCATAGCTACATTTGTTTAAACGAGCGTATTCCTCCTGTAAGTATGGAAAACCACGCGCTTTTAAGGAATCTGATGCTTATTAATGCCTTGGGAATCAAGTCAAAAAAAATTGAATTCAAGATTTCTGTTTCTGATCATACCCGCAAATTTATAGGTTCTGTTTTGGAACGTCACGGAATTAAAGGCCCTGAACTGCTTGTAGCGATAAACCCGGTTGCAAAATGGGAAACAAAGCTCTGGGATAATCGGAAGTTCGCTTTGCTGGCCGACAGGTTGATTGAAAAATATAATGCGAGCGTCGTTTTTACCGGAAGTCAATCAGATAAAAGCACAATTAAAAATATAATGTCCTTTATGAATAAAAAAGCAGTAAATCTTGCAGGTAAAACAACGCTGAAAACACTTGCAGCACTTTATGAAAAAACAAGGTTTGTTATATCAACAGATACCGGTCCAATGCATATGGCAGCAGCAGTTGGTACACCTGTTATAGCTTTTTTCGGACCAACGGCGCCTTGGAGAACCGGGCCTTTTGGATCAGAACATAAAATTCTGAGATCAGGGCTGAATTGCAGTCCCTGCTTTAAGCGGCAGTGCAATACAATAGACTGCATGAAGCAGATAAGCGTAGAGCAGGTTCTGGACGCAATATCAAGGGTGATTGAATAATGAATATTGGTTGACTTTTTAAGCGTAATTAATTATTGAATATCAATAATTGAAAATAATGAAAAATGTAAAATATGGCCAATCCATTTATAATGCGCGTAATTCCATCTAGTTATCCATTTGCCGACAGGATTTACGAATTAAAAGAACTTTCTTCTCATGCACGCAATAAGGCAAATGTTGTTGTATTTGCTCCCCGTAGATATGGAAAAACGTCTCTTGTAAAAAAGATTCAGGCAAACCTCAAACAAGATGGCTTTATTACCATTTATACTGATTTTTTTATGGTGGCTTCTGTTGATGATGTTGCTGAACGGATTGCAAGGAGTGTGTATTCCATCCTGCACAAACGTGAATCTTTCTTACAAAAAGGGTCGAGATATCTCAAAATATTTAAAACGTTCAGACCGGTTTTCAAGCCGTCTTTTGACGATGGATTTACTTTTACAGTTGAACCCGTATCGCCTGACCTGTCTGGCATATATCTTCTTGACAAGGTGTTGGAAGAGCTTGGTGAATTCATACATAAAGAATCAAGCGGAATACATATTGTCTTTGATGAATTCCAGGAAATTACAGATTTAAAAGAACGTCGGATAGAAGGAATAATAAGAAAGCATATTCAGACACATCAGACCTCATACTTTTTTGTTGGAAGTCGCAGGCGAATTCTGCTTGATATATTTAATCAGAGGAACAGACCTTTCTATCAAAGCGCGATTATATATCCGCTTGAGCCATTACCGCATGAAGAATTAAAATCTTTTTTGGTTGAACAGTTTAAGTTGGGGGGAAAAAACTGTTCAAGAAAAAACGCTGAAATAATTTCAAGCAAAGTTGTCCAATATCCATATTATGCTCAGAGCCTGGCATATAACGTATATGAAACGGCTGAACGAACAGTAACAAGCAATGATATTGAAATTGGATTTGAAAAGCTTATCTCATCAGAAAGATACGGATATGAAGGCATTGTGCAGGGACTAACCCGCCCGCAAATATTATTATTAAAAGCATTAGCTGTTAACCCGTGTGCAAAAATTCTTTCAACTAAGTATATGAAGCAATATAAACTATCCATCGGCGGGATTCAATATGCTCAAAAAAAACTTGAACGAATGGATTTAATTGAAAAGAAGAATCAGGTCTGGCAAGTTGTAGATCCGGTGTTCAGATTTTGGTTAGGAACGTGGACGAAATAACTTTCCCAAGCAGCACATAGATTTGGGGCCTGGAAAAAATAAAATGCAGCACAGGTCGAAAATATCAAAACCCAATGGTCTTTCAGGATCAATAAAAACTTTTATTGTTGGTATACCCAAAAAGTATATTGTCAAAACGGGAAATATATTAGGAGATCTTGTATACCTGCTTGATACGCGGCACAGGCGTATTGTAAGGCGCAATTTGCAATTTGCCTACCCTGAATGGCCGCTAAATAAAATAAAAAAAATTACTTTAAAAACGTTTCAAAGCATGGGGATTATTGTTTTGGAAATTTGTCAAATGACTTGTTTTTCAAAAGAAGATATTTTGCAACAAGTTAGAATTAAAGGAAAAGAAAATCTGTTAAATACGGTAAAAAGTCCTAAAGGCGTTATTATGATCTCAGCCCATATAGGAAACTGGGAGATGTGCAGTCTTTTTTTGTCATGTTATATTCAAAAATCAGTGGTAGTGGTAGCACAAAAACAGCCTGTTTTTATTGAACGGATAATTCATAAACTCAGAACAAATACAGGGAATACCATTATCAGCAAAAAAGGAGCTATGATCAAACTGGTTCGAACATTACGCAAAGGTAAAATGATAGGCTTATTAATCGATCAGGGTACTTCTCGTGGAGAAGGAGTCGATGTTACTTTTTTTGGCCGCGATACCTATGCCACACATGCAGCATCTTTGCTGGCAGCAAGATACAATTGCCCGGTTCTGCCGGTTTATTGTATAAGGGAACCGGATGCAAACCTGACAGTTATTGTGGAACCTCCACTGAAATTACACAAAACCGATGATGTTCATGCAGACTTGCAAACAAATACACAGATTATGACAGACTCTGTTGAAAAAATAGTAAAACTTTATCCGGAACAATGGTTATGGTTTCACAAACGATGGAAAAGACACTATCCGGAACTGTATCCTGAAGATCTGGCCAGACGGCAGCGCAAAAGAGATAAAAGAAGAGCTCGCGGTCCCAAAAAACGATAATTTTCGCAAAAGACTTTTTTACGAAGCCGTCAACCTTGAAAAGATAATAAATGAAAGACCACATAAAGCGCTGCATTTACCTGATTGATCAGTTTAATCATATTCGCCTGATTGCGGCAATATTAAGCCTGATTACCTTGTTTATTGCTGTCAACACCCAGAATCCCATAAATAAAGACGGGATTCTATATTTGCAAACTGCCGAGGTTTTTGCAAACAACGGGTGGCAAGAGGCGATGCAACATTATCCCTGGCCGTTTTATTCAATATTGATCGCATGGCTGTCCAAACTAACCCATTTATCTTTCGAGAATTCAACCTATGTATTGAATGCAGCTCTTCTTGTTATAATCGTAACCAGCTTCATCTCTCTTATCAAAGAATTAGGCGGTTCACGTACCGTACAATTTATAGGTGCATTTATTATTCTCAGCCACCCCAAATTACACCACTATCAACACTATATTGTCAGAGGGTTTGGTTATTGGGCATTCTCTTTATTAGCTCTCTTACATTTTATTCGTTTTTACAAATACTTAAAATGGCGACATGCTTTGGGCTGGGGAATATTTATAGCTGCTGCTATATTGTTTCGTCCTGAAGGCCTGGTGTTTTGCTGCTTCGGCCCTCTGGTTCTCCTGTTTCGAAAGGACACAGTACTTTGGAGTAAATTAGGAAATACTCTTAAAGCATATAGTTTCAATATCATTACTATTTCCATAATAATTGCATGGTGGCTTAATATGCCGAATCAAGATATCTCTCAACTGGGGCGGTTAAGTGAATTCTGGAATCAACTGCAAAATGGCCTGATATTGTTAAGTACCAATATTAATGAAAAAGCAGTAATTATCAGCCAAACAGTTCTTCATGAATATTCAAAGAAGTGGGATTTAACCATGGTCATATCAGGTCTGTCCGGGATATACTTATACAAATTGGTAGAGACTCTCTGGCCGGTACATACATTGCTTTTCGGCCACGCTTTTCGGAAAAAACTTATGCCTGCGGAGAAAGGCATAAAAAAAATAATAATATATTTTACGATATTAAATCTGGTTATACCAGCCATATTTTTGGGACAACAATTTTTTGTATTAAACCGTTTTTTAATACCGGCAAGCCTGCTTTTGCTGCTCTGGACTCCATTTAGCCTGCATTATTTTATGCAAAAATGGCTGGATAAAAAAACAGTTTTTAAAAATAATTTTGCATTCCCTATACTATCACTTGCTTTCTTAATTATGTTTGTTTATGCATTTATACCTCCCAATCAATCCAAGGCATATATTGTCTCCGCCGGCACATGGCTTAAGCAAAACATGCTGCAGCAGTCAAAACTCTATGCAAATAATTCTCAACTTTCATATTATGCCGGGAAAAAATTTATAGAATGGGATGTTTCTGATACCCCTACAATACCGCAGTGGTCATCTGATGACTTTGTTGCTTTAAAAACACACAAGAATCATTATGAAAATATAACCAATAAATTATTAACACTAAAACTCAAACCTGGCAAAATATTTGCGAATAAAGAAGGGAACATGATTGCTGTTTTCGAGTTCATAAAAAATAAGTAGCCGTTCACGTTCCTATGGTACTTCACCCTGAATTAGGCGCCAGAAAAAGTACTATCAAAAAAGGTTTGAAACGCATCAATAAAGCTTTAAAAAATTTAAATGCCGAACAGATACTTATGGATGATTTTCTTGATAATTAAAGATGAAATCAACTGCTGACAGCCAACATCTTCGCAACTCAGGAAGAAATTTAGAAGTTCCCTTCAGGCTTTTTCTGAAATCAGATGATTTTTCTGCTGAACTTATTTGTGAAAGTATCGCACGAATAATTCCAGGCAAGAGGCTGGTGTGCTTAGGCAAATGGAATAAAAAACCGGTTGCAGTAAAAATATTTTTAAACTCCAAAAGCGCCAGACGTCACTGTGAACGTGAAATAAAGGGGATCAATGCCGTAGCAAACGCTGGTATAAAAACTCCGGCTATTTTGCTTCAGGGCAATCTACAGCAAGATAACACTCCAGTTGTGGTCTTTCAAAGAGTTATGCCTGCCTTTAATACCCACGAAGTTTTTGATATGGCTGAAACTGATGAAAAACGCAGCAAATTACTTAAACGCATAGCAGTTGTAATAGCTGAACAGCATGAGGCCGGCCTCAAACAGAAAGATCTTCATTTAGGGAATTTTCTTCTCTCCGACAATGACATTTATACAATTGACGGTGATACCGTTGATACAGGCCAAACAGGAACACCCCTGCCAAAAGCAATGAGCCTGAATAATTTAGGGTTATTCCTGGCCCAACTAAATCCTGAATTCGACCACCTGTTTTTTGCTGTTTTCCAGGCTTATGCAGAAAAAAGATCATGGTCACTAGATAGCAGCCTTTTTAATCAGCTATTAAAAAAAGTAAAATTTCAAAGAAAAAAGGAAAATAAAAAATATCTACATAAAATCTTCCGCGAATGCACTTCTTTTGTGTGCTATAAATCATGGAACAGTTATATGGTCTGTGACCGCAACTTTTATCACGGAGAAATGAAAAAATTAATTGCTGATCCGGACTCGGTAATTGATTCAAGCAGACTGCTGAAATACGGGAACAGCGCAACAGTTGCTCTGGCTGAAGTAAATGTCAAACTTCTGGTAATTAAAAGATACAATATAAAAAATTTCATACATGCCTTAAAGAGATGTCTTCGTGATACTCGTGCATGGTCATCATGGCGCAATGCTCACAGTCTGGAACTTCTGGGGATTTCAACTCCAAAACCCATAGCCTTCCTTGAAAGACGATGGGGGCCTTTTCGTTCAACTTCATATTACATATCAGAATATATTGATGGAACAGATCTATACCGTCTGATTACTTCTGATAGATCAAAAAAAATTAACATAGAAGCTCTGAGTATAAAGTTTGGAGAAATGCTTAAATTATTCGCGGACGCAAATATGAGTCATGGCGATTTTAAAGCTACAAACTTTATATTAGCCGGTAACAAGCTGTATATTATTGATATAGAAGGCATGCGTAAACATAGTTGCAGATGGAGTTTAAGAAGATCACTAAAACGTGATTGCAAGCGATTTATGAAAAACTGGAAGGATATACCAAAAGTTGCAAGAGCATTTCAAAACCAGATCAGAAAAATCAAGTTATAAAAAAACTGCTTCGTAAAAAACCCCTTGCAAAGAATTTTTTGGATGCCTTCCCAGAAGCTGAAGACAAAGTTTTTTAATCAGGTGCTTATCGCAGATATTCAGAACTGTATTTCAGGTCTGGCAAAGCATTCATCTTTGAGCCTGTAAAAGGATTAATTTAATGGCTGAAGGAACACTCTTTGCGGAACTTATTAAAAATTTAGATCAATTCGACCGCAAACTTCTTTTTGTATTAGATGATCTTAGAAAAAAGCAGAATAGAATGACTCTTATTACTTCCAGATTTGAGCTTTGCAGATTGTTACATCTTGAATATAATAGCTATAATATAAAAAAATTGGATTGGTCATTGCAGCGTTTAATGCAAACCAGGTTATTCTCGTCCGAACCTGAATCCGGATTTTCAATTGCCACAAAGACAATTTCGGGAATAGGTCAAGAAGAACAAACAGAAAAACTGATAATTTCTTTAGGAAGACTTTTTTCTATTTAGGAACGTGGACGAATTAACTTCCCCAAGTAGGCGCATAGATTTGGGTCGAATTTGTTTGATCTCAGATCACAAAAGTTGAAGGAATAGCGAGCTATTTCAATAATTTTGGGATTTGAGATCGGACGAAGGCGGCCTGAAGCTGTGATGCATAGTTGGGGAAGTTATTTCGTCCACGTTTCTTATACCTTCTAGTCCATTGCATCAAGTACCTCAATCCCTTCCGTTTCAAGCGCTTTTTTTATAATATCGGTTTTGCAGACAGAGAGCCGAAAGTAATATGTTCTTTTGTTTGTGAGTTGGGTTGTCATGCCCACATTAATTATATCTCCTCCATTATCATTTATAATGTGTAGAGCTTTTTTGAATGCTCCCGGTTTTTCTCCTATCACTACATCAATACGCGAGCTTGCGGTAAGCATTCCCATCATCTCAATAAAGGCTCTCAGGATATCGGTTCCGGTTATTATGCCTACCAGTTTGCCATTTTTCACAACCGGCATTCCTCCGATTTTGTGCTTATAAATGAGCTGGGCTGCAATTTCGATATCATCATCAGGATCAACCGCAATAGGATTTTTTATAATCAAGTCCGAAAGTGTGACGCCTGCTACCATTGAGGGTATAAGTCCTTGTTTCAAATCTGCAAGCGTAACCAGGCCCGCAAGCGAGTTTTTTTCTGAAACCACAGGCAGATGCCGGATTGAGTTGATTTTCATCAGCTCAATAGTCTCGCTTATGGAGGCCTTTTCCGTTATTGTGATAGGATCGGAAATCATTAAGGAATGTATTTTCATGGGGCTTTCCTTGAACTTGGTTGATAACTGCAAAGAGGTTCTTCTGCCAAAAAGTCGCCGGTTGCTTCGTAAGCTCTCGCCCTGCAGCCACCACATACTTTTTTAAATTCACATTTTCCGCATTTTCCTTTTAATCTGTTAAAATCGCGTAAGGCCAAAAATATTTCTGAATTGTTCCAAATGTTTGCAAAAGATGTTTTTGTAACCACGCCGCAGTTTACTTGAAGAAACCCGCAGGGTTGTACAATACCTCTGTGCGAGATAAAACAAAATCCTGTTCCTCCAAGACATCCTCTGGTTACTGCATCAAGACCATGCGTTTTAAAACTAACTGATTTTCCTTCTTTTTTTGCTCTTTGCCTGAGTATTCTGTAGTAATGTGGAGCGCATGTAGCTTTTAATTGCAGGGGTGTTTTTTCTCTTTGATCATAAAACCAGTTAAGAGTACGTTCATATTCTTCTGACGATATTTCCTGGTCCAGAATATATTTGCCGCGGCCCGTCGGCACCAAAAGAAAAATATGGTGGGCTACTGCGCCAAGATTAACAGCCAGTTCCTGGATTTTTGGGATCTGATCCAGGTTTGCTTTTGTTATGGTTGTGTTTATTTGAAATTCTATTCCTGCATTTTTAGCCAGGTTTATGCCTCGGAGTGCGCCTTTAAAGGCACCATCAACCCCCCTGAAACTGTCATGGCTTTCTTTTGTATCGCCATCCAGGCTTATACTTATCCTTTTTATGCCTGCATCCGCCATTTTTTGAGCAGATTGTTCTGTTATCAGCGTTCCGTTTGGAGCCATAACCATTCTCAGACCCTTATCTGTACCGTAACGCGCTATTTCAAAAATGTCTGGCCTTAGCAAAGGCTCTCCGCCTGTAAGTATGATTATGGGCTGCCCAACTTCTGCTATCTGATCAAGAAGCTGCAGAGAAGTATTTGTGTCAAGCTCATTGGTGTATGGACCTTTTGTGGCTGAAGCACGGCAGTGTTTGCATGAAAGATTGCAGTTGCGTGTAGTTTCCCATGCGACAAGTCGAAGTGTAGATCCTTTTTTTTCGGTGTGTAGATGAAATTTGGGTGGAGACAGATGATTGTTGTTCGTCATATAGTTTTTAACCATTTAATTCTGTAGTCGTTCACAGTTGTCTGTTCACAGTTTTATGTTTTTGATTAACCGTAAGCCTTCTATACGTAAAATATAAATTTGAGCTCTTCTAACTGAGCCTCTTGCTGATATGTTTTGATTAACCGTTAACTGTAAACTGTGAACGGCTACTTAATTCTTTAGCGGCATCAACAGCAAAATATGTAAGAATCATGTCGGCGCCGGCGCGCTTGATTGATGTTAATGTTTCCATCATAACCCTTTTGCCGTCTATCCACCCCATTTTTTCGGCGGCTTTAACCATTGCATACTCGCCGCTGACATTATATGCGGCAATAGGAAGATCTATTTCTTCGCGGATGCGGTAGATAATGTCAAGGTAGGGAAGAGCGGGTTTAACCATAATTATGTCTGCTCCTTCTTCTATATCCATTGTAACTTCCCTGATCGCTTCCAGAGAATTTGCAGGGTCCATCTGATATGTTCTTCGATCGCCGAATTTAGGGGCAGAATCTGCAGCATGGCGAAATGGGCCGTAATAAGCTGAGCAATACTTGGCCGCATATGACATGATTGGAACATTGCTGAAATCGTTTTCATCCAGAATATTTCGGATTTCGGCTACCCGGCCGTCCATCATGTCTGATGGCGCAACCATATCTGCTCCTGCTTTTGCATGTGACAAAGCAGTTCTGGCAAGAAGGTCAAGAGTGGCATCGTTGTTTATGATTTGCCCTTCCACAATTCCACAGTGGCCATGATTCGTGTACTGACATAAACATACGTCAGTTATTACAACAAGATCCGGTATCTTTTTTTTCAGAGCTGTTGTTGCCTTTTGAACGATACCATCATTTGCATAAGCACTGGTTGCAAGAGGATCTTTGTTATCAGGTATTCCAAAAAGCATAACAGCAGGTATGCCCAGATTAAACGCTTCTCTTGCTGTTTTAACAAGATTGTCTACGGATAATTGATAGTGTCCGGTCATGGATTTGATGGGATTTTTAACTTTTTTGCCGTCTATTGCGAAAAGGGGAAGAATAAAGTCATCTACAGAAAGAGTGGTCTCACGAATCATTCGCCGGAAGGCTTCATTTTGTCTCAAACGTCTTGGCCTGTATTCTGGGAATAACATCAATTCGCTCCCTTGTAGTTATTAGGTATTGGCTTGTCAGCTTTTACGCTATCTCTTCATCTGTAAGATAACATGCCGGATCTGGTGCAAAAATATCGCCTGTTACTGCTTCGGCTCTTACCCTGAAGTTTCCTGCGCAAATATCCAGCCATCGGCATTGAGCACATCTACCCTTTACGTACTTTTTTTTCTCTTTAAGCTTTTTCATTAAAGGTTCTGAGGTGTCTGTCCATATTTCGGAAAATGGTCTTTTCTGTACATTTCCGAAACTGTGATGTCGCCAGAACTGATCGGCGTAAACCTCTCCATCCCAACTAATACATCCAATGCCCCGGCCGGAATTGTTTCCTTCATTCATTTTAAGAAGCTCAAGGACTTCTGCAGCGCGTTTCGGATCTTCTTTAAGCAACCTTAGATAGATGTATGGCCCGTCAGCATGATTATCAACAGTTAATATTTCTTTTTCCTTTCCCTTGTCATGGAGCTTTTTGGTAAGATCCATTATCAGGTCAACTGCTTTTCTGGTTTCATCGTGAGTTAAATCTTCTTCCACGAGTTTTGACCCACGGCCGGCATAGACAAGGTGATAAAAACATGCCCTTGGAATATCCATATCTTCAAGAAGGTTAAATATATTCTTAATTTCATCGACATTGAACTTATTGATGGTAAATCGAAGACCTACTTTTATTCCTGCATCCTGGCAATTTTTAATGCCTTCTAAAGCTGCCCTGAAAGCGCCCTTAACACCCCTAAAACGGTCGTGGATTTTTTCCATTCCATCAAGGCTTATGCCCACATAGGAAAGGCCGATATCCTTTAGTACACGAGCCATTTGCTGCGTTATCAAAGTTCCGTTTGTTGATATGACAGCCCGCATGCCTTTTTCAATGGCATATGCGGCAAGATCGGGGAGATCCTCTCGTATCGTAGGCTCTCCGCCGGAAAGTAATAGCACAGGCACTTTGAACTGGGAAAGATCATCTATAAGGTTTTTACCCTCTTCGGTGGTAAGCTCGTTATCAAAAACTTTGTCCTTTGCGTGAGCATAGCAGTGAACACACTTTAAATTGCAACGCTTTGTAATGTTCCATACTACAACAGGCCGTTTATCTTTGGAAAACTGAAGCAGATGCGAAGGTAATTCTGATGACTTGCGTCCGTATCTGAGAGCATCCGACGGCTCGACCGTTCCACAATAAAGTTTTGATATTCCAATCATTTTTTAAGCCTATTGTATAAATTATAATAAAATTTGGGATCCTTCACACAAGCCAAAAAGTAGTTTACACTTTTTGGCAATAAAATACCTGCGGATTAACTCCGGAAGTTCCAGCCTCGGGGAGTTTAGGCGTAAGCTTTTTATTGCCTTTTTTGAAAAAGTGTAAACTGAGGAATGAAAGATGCCTAAAATTTAAATAGTTAATGAATTTTGCTGCTCGTTTTTTATCAGCTTATTAATAAAATGTTCTGGGTCAAGTAGCGCATCCTTTGTAATAAAAAAGCGGTTTTTGCCGGTTTTTGACCGAATTAATTTTAGACCATCCTCAAACTCACCGGTAAACTTTTTGTAAAGATTATCAAGTGCAATGCCGGAATTAATCAATTGTTCAATAATAAAATCAATGGCATTTGATTCCAGAACAATATTAATGTCACTATTTTTGAAAAAATACAGCTCTATTTTTTTTATATCATCATAATAGGACTTGATATTTTTTATTGCATTTTCGATATCCATTATATTTTTGCAGTAATAAGAAGCAACTATATCAACACGGGATGGGCTAAGAGTTAGATTGTACTTATCATTTAAATTTTTTTTATTTTCAATTATATATTTATTAACATATTTTTTTTCTTCAAGTTCAAGTTTTTCAAAAACTTCGTCCATTTCTTTGGAATTGGAAATGGATAAAAGTTTTTTAAGATATACTTCCCGATCTTCAATTACAGAAATATTTACAGGAAATTTTTTGATATTAGTAGATGGCAGTCTCTTTTCAAACAGAAGCAGAGCTTTTTCAATTGCACTTACCAGACCCCTTGCTCCTGTATTTTCTTCAAAAGCATGTTTTGCTAAAATACGAAACACTTTGGATTCAAATTTTATATCAATACCATATGTTGCGAAATCAAGTTTTTTCCCAAGGATTACGGGGTTGTTAGGATTTCTCAGAATTTTGTAAAGGTCGCTTTCAGTCAAATTATCAAAAACAGCTTTAACAGGAAGACGTCCTACAAATTCTGTTTCAAATCCGTATTCTATAAGATCTTCTGACTTAACATGCTTGAGAATATCAACTTCCTCCTGCGCGCTTATTATCTTTGCGCCAAAGCCGATACCCTGATCTTTCATGCGTTTTTTAATTATCTCCGAAATATCGCTAAAAGCCCCGCTCATGATAAACAGTATATTTTTGGTGTTTACAGAACGTTTGTCCCTTTTACCTGTTTTACGAAATCGTTCAATCTCCTGAATCATTGAAATCGGGTCATGCGGAACCTTTAAATCAATATCTGTCTCTTCCATGGGTTTAAGCAGAGCGCGCTGCACTCCGGTTCGTGAAATATCAGAACCGGTTATCTGTTTGTTTGCAGCGATTTTATCGAGTTCGTCAATGTAAATAATACCATGCTGAGCGAGTTCAATATTGTCGTTTGCTTCCCTGACAAGATCACGGACCAGATCTTCTACATCTCCTCCCACATAGCCTGTTTCACTGAATTTTGTGGCATCACCCTTTACAAAGGGAACACCGATTTTATTAGCTATCAACTTCACCATATATGTCTTGCCGACACCTGTGGGGCCAATCATAAGTATATTGTTTTTTATGCTGCCTACGATTTCATTGATTTTTTCAAGTGAGACATTGGCGTGTTTTATCCGGTTGAAGTGAGTACAGATTTTTGTAGCAAGAATTGCTTTGGCATCATCCTGCTTAACTATATATTGATCAAGATAAGAGACAAGATCCTCGGGTATTAGGTTAAAATTAATTTTTTGCTCTTTTTTTGGAGGTACTTCCGCGTTTTCTAGAGGTACTTCCTGGGGATGAAATATTGGAGATACAATTTTAACGCTACCCCCAAATTTTTTGGACAGAAATTCACTTATTTCTTTTTCAATTTCTCTTGGGTTTGGCATTTTTTCATCATGTTCTTTCATAATTTTTAATTATAATCACATATATTAGAAAATGCAAGCGAGAGTCCTGAAAGTCAATTTTATAGTCTAATTTACAAACGTTCCTTATCATGCGTCAACTAAAAAAATCGAATTCGGTAGTTCCTTGACACACCCTTGTTTTTTTGTTAGCGGATTAAACTTAAAATAGAAAAAACTCTATTACGAAAAGGTATGTAAAATGAGCTCTATCGATGAACAAATTTTAAAATCAGCCAAAGAAATAGTTGTTAAATTTATAGAGGCAGGGAGGCTTTCTCCGACCGGCTTCGATGAGACGTTTAAAAATATTTATTACACAATCGAAGAAGCCGTACAAGGTTCAAAAGAAAAACCTGAATAATAATATAATGAATGAATCTTCTTTAGAAAAAATTAGTATTGAAAAAGCAGGTGAAGATCTATTTGACTTTGCAATTGATCGTTCAGATATAAAGCTGATTTTGCAAAGTTTGCCCGAGGATATAAAAATTAACATAGTTTCAGTGGAATATGAAATTCAATTATTAAAAATTTTGGCTGTTGGGTGGAGCATTTCGTTTTTTTTGGATGAAAGTTCTTTAATGAAAAAACTATCAGAATCATTTTGGAATGCTGTTCAAAGTTTTTCTCAGAACATTTCAATGCTCTCATCTTCATCAACGGGTAAAGAGATTGACTACTTTAATACTTTGAAAAAACGCTTAGATACATATTTAAATGCGTTAAATCTTATTCCTGACAATCCTGATCCTCTGGCATCAATTGGTCCGAAATTTGCTAAAATTTGCGACTGTAAAGATAATGCACACATTATGCTATCAGGATCAAAAGTATTTAACCTTTCTGTCGGCGGTGTAAAAAATTATCTCGAGTCTATTCAAATTGAATGATTGGGATAGTGTTTTTACAGCAATTAGTAAAAGTTAGTATCTATTCAAGCTTCCCATAACATAGCCTTCCATATCCAGAGCTATATGAGAAAATCCTATTTCTTTAAATTTAGTAATGATTGTTTTTCTATTTGTTTTGGTTAAAATTTTTTCAATATCATTGATGTTTACTTCTATTCTTGCAACTTTTCCGTGGCACCTTACACGACAAGTCTTAAAACCAAGATCTATTATGGTATTTTCAGCTTGTTCTATCATACTCAGTGCTTTTTGAGTTAAGGGAGTTCCATAGGGAATTCTGGTGGCAAAGCATGCCATTGCAGGCTTATCCCATGTGGATAAATTCATATCTTTTGAAAGCAAGCGGATATCATCTTTTGAAAGTCCTGCATCAATCAATGGAGCAATAACACCCATTTCTTTTGCAGCCGAAAGTCCGGGCCGGAAATCATCAAGGTCATCTACGTTGGCGCCATGGGAAATATATTTAATGCCCATATCTGAGGCAATTTTTAAAATATCCTCAAAGAGAAGTTTTTTGCATATGTAGCATCTGTCTTTTTTGTTGGCCATAAAGCCGGAATGATTTATTTCCCTTGATTTAAGTAAAATGTGCTTAATTCCAAGGTTACCGGCAAATTTTTTTGAATATTCTATTTCCCGTGATGGATGTATAGGTGAGGTTGCTGATATCGCCACCACATTCTTTTTCAGCAATTTGTGAGCAATGGCAAGTAAAAAGGAGCTGTCAACTCCACCCGAAAATGCAACTATCAGAGAGTCGAAACCATTTATTATGGAGACCAGTTGTTCTTTTTTTTCCTTTAAGCCTAACAGTTTCTTATTTTTTACTTTGATCATGACTTCGCCCTTAACCTTCTGATTATTTTTATATTTCCGTATCACATAGCAGAAGATTAAGCAAGAAGGATTTTGACTGTTTTTAAAGTTTTTTCAGTTAGATATAACAAAAAAATCCCGGATTTACCTGAAATCCCAGAAAAGGAGCGAACTCCTTTAGTCAACGAAATATTGGAGACTTGTTCTTTTCAAAAAAACGGCCTGGATCTAAAAAAAGAAAGAAGAACCGTCACCTCAAGATTCACGATACCCTTTCTATTTCTCCGGAAAATATTTCTGAAGGGAGCCGATTTAAGGGCTATGACGATTACATTGTTCAAGACCTTGTGATCAAACCATACAATATTCGTTTTCGCATGCAACGATGGCAAACCCCCTCCGGGGAGTATATTACAGGCAAGCTCCCGGAACATATCAAGGGACACTATAACATCAATCTGGTCGGGTATATTCTGCACCAGTATTATCATGCCGATGTCACGCAACCTTTGATCTTTGAACAACTTCTGGAGTTAGGCATCGACATTTCTTCCGGTCAAGTCAATCGAATTATTAACGAAAACAAAGATATCTTTCATGCTGAAAAAGTAGGAGGTGTACTTAAACATGGCTTCAATCCGAAAATGGTAATAATCAGTGATGATGCAGGGCAATTCAATAGCTTCCCATAAAATCGATATGGGTATATCCTTTGATTAAAAATTTTCGTAAACAACTTTGCAAATAATTTAACCTGAAACTTGCTCATATTTTAGCATTGCCAGAACTTATTGAGAAGTTACGGGGGAAATCTTTAACTATTTGTTTTATAATAAGATTTCTCGTCACTTCGCTCCTCGAAATGACACCTAAAATGGTAAGTAACAGGGGGTGTTATTCTTCAAAATTAGAATTGCTGTTATTTGAACTGGATATTTGATATAGTGCATATTAAATCAGATGTGATGACGCCGCCGGTAATTTGGCCTTGAATTTTACATCGTTTATATCTTGTGTATTTAATGCTTGATGTGCTACAAACCGTCATGGCAAATTTTTTTTTATCCGGGTTAGGAGTAACAGTTTTAATGGAATTTCAGAATTGCATCAGAAACAAATATGGCAAGTGTGATCTTCCGTCCAACACGATTGGCAGAATAAAGGACGGGTTACGAAAATTGAATCTTGATGTTGAATACTCTGCCTTTAGCGTCTCGGACAATATCTATTGGGGACAGATATGGATTGATTCAATAAGGATAGTCTGTAATGGAAAAGGCATTACCCCGGAGCTTGCGGAGGCCAGTGCGTACGCTGAACTGGCTGAACGTTTCAGCGCGGGGCTGTTCTATCCGGTCTTTGAAGAACGGGTGAGGTTTAACATCCCGGCCCTTTACAATAAGGAAACCGATAGATTCCTTAATTTTGAATGGATGGAGGGATATGCGCATGCCCACCAGGATGATTTGAAAGAAAACGTTCTAAAAATAGAAGACCTGTTGGCAAACGAAAGTCATTTAACGGATAAGGACATTGAGCATATCAAAAACAGCCAGATGGCTAAACATTGGGTCGATGGTTTTTCAATAGTTCATGAAAAGACAGTAAAAATTCCAATCAATTTTGTCGCATATATTCACGCTTCTAACGGGATGGCGGCAGGAAATACCATCGAAGAGGCGATGATCCAGGCTTTATGTGAAATATTTGAACGTCATGTCCAAATAGAAATAATTAAACCTGAAAAAACTGTTCCATCAATTGATTTGGATTCTGTGGACAATGCCGTCATAAAGGATATGATTAAATTCTATCAGGGAAAGAATGTAGATGTAATGATCAAGGATTTTTCTCTTGATGGATTGTTGCCCTGCATAGGCGTCCTGTTCATCAACCACAATTTGCCTCCTGATCGTATGGAACATAGAATACTGATACCGGGCGCATCTTTCAATCCGGACGAAGGCTTAACAAGGTGTTTTACGGAAAGCATGCAAGGCCGTGAAACTCTATTGGCCCCCCGTCCACAGTTGGATAAACCGCTTGTCCATCGATCTCGTGTTAACAATTATTACCTGTTAATGAAATGTGGTATTTCTCCAAAAGATATCTCATTTCTTGAGCAAGGAAAAGTTGGCACTTACAGGAACAGTAAAATCAAGGATATTTTTGGCGAAATTGAGGAAATTAAGAAAATATGTAAACTGTTCAACACTGATTGTATAATACTCGACCACACCCATCCGGTATTGAACTTTCCAGTAATAAGAGTAATTATTCCACGGATTTCTGACTTTTTACCTTTCTTGAGTCAAGATATTCTTGTATCTGAAGCGACAAGACCGTCCGCTACATGGCGTGGATCAAGATTCAGGAAAATAATGCAGAGTTTTTTTGTATAGCAGCCGTTGGCATTTGAAAGATGAGCTTGATTTTGATCTGTTTTTGCTTGACAATAACCCAAAAAATATCCCAATGATTCGATAACTCGTTTATGTAAATAATTTTATTTTTAATCTCTTTTTAGGGTTTAATTCCCCGCAGCTTGCTGCGATTCCTTAAAAAATTTATAAAATAACCCGCCATTTAATTCATCCTTTATCCTGTTGAGATTACTATGTTTTTATTAAAAAAATAGCTTAAATTCCGTATGCAAATGATTTTTTTATTTAAAGATTATTTGCATACAATTACACAACATAAAGATGTTATAAAAATTTAAAGCACAATATAAAGTGTAAAAAGTCTGCAACATATTTTTTTAACTGTATAACTTATCCAATCTATACCTTATATTCCTTTTTTGTTGACAAAGCACAAGATCGATTATATATCCTTAAAATTAAATGGGGTTATCTATATATAATATAACCTTAAAAAATCAATGAAATATCAATCAAATTTATCATATCGAGTGTTCGAGTTCGAGTGTCAAATTGAAAAGCAAATTGAGAGGAGGTGACCTTGATAGTCCCCGTATGGGAAAGTGATTATTATATAGTCAGAATAGTTAATTATTAATAATAATGGAGGTAAGACTATGGCAAGACACGAAACTCCTATGATTGACCAGCTAGAGTCTGGTCCGTGGCCAAGCTTTGTATCCGATTTAAAGCAGGAGGCCGAATCAAGGGCAAAAAATGAAAATGGTATAGACTATCAGACACCCCAGGATGTTTGCGATGATCTCCTGGGAGTGCTTGAGCTTTCATACAAACATGGAAGAACTCACTGGAAACACGGCGGAATAGTTGGTGTATTTGGCTACGGCGGTGGTGTTATCGGAAGGTACTGTGATCAGCCGGAGATGTTCCCTGGCGTTGCTGCTTTCCATACCATGCGCGTAAACCAGCCTTCAGGCAAATACTACACAACAAAATTCCTGAAAGATCTTATGGATATCTGGGAACTGCGCGGAAGCGGTTTGACCAACTTTCATGGCGCTACAGGTGATATAGTTCTTCTCGGCACAACAACACCCCAGTTGGAAGAAGTTTTTTATGACTTAACCCACAAGATGGATCAAGACCTTGGCGGATCCGGTAGTAATCTGAGAACTCCCTCCTGCTGTCTGGGAACTTCTCGCTGTGAATTTGCCTGCTTTGATACACAGGCGATTTGCCATCACATGACCAATGAATATCAGGATGAGCTTCATCGTCCTGCTTTTCCCTATAAGTTTAAATTCAAATTTGACGGATGCTCCAACTGCTGTGTTGCATCTATTGCGCGTTCAGACTTGTCCTTTATCGGCACATGGCGTGATGATATACGTATTGACCAGGAAGCGGTAAAGGCATATGTCGGCGGTGAAATTCCTCCAAACGCAGGAGCTCATGCCGGCCGCGACTGGGGTCCGTTTGATATCCAGAAAGAAGTTATAAATATTTGTCCAACAAACTGCATGCGATATGAAAATGGAAAACTTGAGATAAACACCAAAGAATGCACCAGATGTATGCACTGTATTAACGTAATGCCCAGAGCCCTCAGAATAGGCAATGATAGAGGCGCAACGATATGTGCCGGCGCCAAAGCCCCGATTCTTGATGGTGCACAGATGGGTACTATGCTTGTTCCTTTTATTAAGATCGAAGAACCCTACGATGAGATCAAAGAGAATATAATTGATCCTATCTGGGATTGGTGGATGGAAGAAGGCAAGAACCGCGAGCGTCTTGGCGAATTAATCAGGCGTCAAAGTTTCCAGAAGCTGCTTGAAGTAACAGGCATTAAAGCAATGGCGCAGCATGTTCAAGAGCCGCGTTCTAACCCGTATGTGTTCTGGAAAGAAGAGGAAGTTCCGGGTGGATGGACACGAGATATCAATGAATTTAGAAAATATCACCAGAGATAGGGGGAAAAATACTATGGCATTTATATCTTCAGGCTACAATCCTGATAAACCGATGGAAAACAGAATAACCGACATCGGTCCACAAAAGTTTGATCAATTTTACCCTCCGGTTATTAAGGCAAATAAGGGTAAATGGCTGTATCATGAAATATTGGAACCAGGCATTTTGGTACATGTTTCAGAAACAGGTGACGAAGTTTATACAATAAGAGTAGGTGGTTGTCGTTTCATGAGTGTAACACATGTCCGTGAAATGTGCGAAATAGCCGATAAACACTGCGACGGACACCTGAGGTTCACTACCAGAAACAACATTGAATTCATGGTGGACAGCAAAGAAAAAGTTGAGCCTTTAAAACAAGATCTTGCCAGCAGAAAATTTGCCGGTGGAAGTCAAAAGTTCCCCATTGGAGGTACCGGCGCTGGAGTTACCAACATCGTGCACACTCAGGGATGGATTCACTGCCATACACCGGCAACTGATGCCTCAGGCACAGTAAAAGCAACCATGGATGTTCTTTTTGACCAGTTTACAGACATGAAGCTGCCTGCCAAGGTACGCGTTTCTATGGCATGCTGCCTTAATATGTGCGGCGCTGTTCACTGCTCGGATATTGCTATTCTCGGCTATCACCGTAAACCACCACTGATTGATGTTGAATATATAGACAAAATGTGCGAGCTTCCTCTGGCTGTTGCAGCATGTCCTACCGCAGCAATTAAACCGACCAAGGTCGAGTTTAAAGGAAAAACGCTAAACAGTGTCTCAGTTAAAGAGGACAGATGTATGTACTGCGGCAACTGCTACACAATGTGCCCATCAATGCCTCTTGCAGACACAGAAGGCGATGGAATCGTTATCATGGCAGGCGGTAAGATTTCCAACAGGATCTCCATGCCGAAGTTCTCAAAGGTTGTTGTGGCATTTATTCCTAATGAACAGCCTCGCTGGCCAACTTTGACCACTACAATCAAGAGAATGGTTGATGCTTATTCAAATGATGCCAATAAGTACGAGCGTATGGGTGACTGGGCAGAAAGAATTGGCTGGGAAAGATTCTTTGATAAATGTGAGCTTGAATTTACACATCATCTCATTGATGATTTCCGTGATGCTGCATATTATACATGGCGTCAGTCAACTCAATTCAAGTTCTAGCAGTTAAATTAACTAATTAACCGGAGGCAAACGTCAGGTTTGTCTCCGGTATAAATTTATGAGGCTTAATAATGGCTATAGCAGATGAACAAGCAGCAAAAGATATAATTGTAGCAAATCTTAAGAAAAAAAAGGGTAAATCAAAATTTTATCTTAAAGATTTCTATAAAATGTTACCCGATGAAAAAAACAGAGATATCAAGAATGTTGTAAATAAAATGGTTCAAGAAGAAATCCTGGAATACTGGTCCAGCGGAAGCACGACTTTAATCGGGCTCAAAGGTGCTGGAAAACAGGCTTCTACCGAAGAGGACTAAAATTATAATTTAATGCAGCATAACGGTAAAGGTTCCCCCGGAATTATTATTGCAGCTCTGCGAGGCGGAGCAGGAAAAACAATACTGTCAATAGGCATAATTGCTGCATTAAAATCCTTCAAAAAAAATGTTGCTCCTTTTAAAAAAGGTCCGGATTATATAGATGCCGGCTGGCTTGCTATGGCGGCTGGCCGGCCCTGCTATAATCTTGACAACTTCCTCATAGAAAAAAAGCAAATTCTCAATTCATTTTATACCCATACATTAAAAAGCGATATTGCGGTCATTGAAGGAAATCGCGGCCTTTACGATGGCTTAAATATCGAAGGAAGCACAAGCACTGCCGAGCTTGCAAAACTTCTAAATCTGCCTGTAATTCAGTGTTTAGATTGCACAAAGAGCACACGAACCATGGCGGCAGTTGTATTGGGATGTATCAAATTCGATCCTGATGTAACAATAAAAGGTATAATATTAAACCGTGTTGCCGGACCAAGGCATGAAAATATTGTTCGCAAAAGTATTGAAAACTACTGCGGGATACCGGTTCTGGGCGCTGTACCCAAACTTGGCAAGCAAAATTTCCCTGAACGGCACATGGGCCTTATACCCACGCCAGAACATGAATGGGCAAATGATTCAATAAATGCTGCCCTAAAAATGGCTAAAAGCTATATTGATCTTGACGCATTAGCCAAAATTGCTTGCGATGTTTCTTTTCAACGGCCATCGGCAATCACGCATCCTAAATCCGAAATCCGAAATCCGAAATTAGTAAGAATAGGCATAATTAAAGATTCAGCTTTCCAGTTCTACTATCCTGAGAATATTGATGCACTTGTTGCAGCAGGAGCAGAAACAGTATTTATAAGCCCGCTTAAAACAAATAAAATACCACCCGTAGATGCTCTCTATATCGGCGGCGGCTTTCCTGAAACCCATGCAAAAAAACTTTCAGAAAACGAACAATTCAGAAATGAGTTAAAGGCACTTGCTGAAGACGGCCTGCCGATATACGCAGAATGCGGGGGCTTGATGTATCTTGGAGAAGAACTTGTTCTGGATGATAAATCATATCAAATGGCAGGAGTATTGCCAGCGGTATTCGGCCTTTCCAAAAAACCAAAAGGGCACGGCTACACAATCATTTCAGTTGAAAAAGAAAACAAATATTTCAAGAAGGGAAGCGAAATAAGGGGGCATGAGTTTCACTATTCATATGTTCTTGAATGGAAGGGAAATGATGAGGATATGGTTTTTAACATGAAAAGGGGAAATGGTTTTATTAATAAAAAAGACGGCGTATGTTATAAAAATGTACTTGCCACATACACTCATATTCATGCATTAGGAACTCCCTGCTGGGCAGCAGCTATGGTCAGCAATGCAATTTCCTATAAAAAAAAACGGCATCCTTCATTTCTCGGTTTACACTTTTCACAAATACCAGCACAAAAAAGATAAATTCTCCTATTTGACACAAAACTCTTATTCGTTAGTTGGGGCATAATTGGAGCACTGAAATTGCATTTCTCTTATTTTCACTCACCAACTCGCCTTCCAAAACAGCAATAAGCTCAACTCGTTGAAATAACATAATATCCTTGCTATAGACTGCGGTTTTGTTTCTAAAGCGTAGCGGAAGGGTAAGCGGTCGGCTTGAGCCAATGGCATTCGCTTTTATTGCAGCAAAAATCTATCTCTTCAAATTAGTAGTATAACTATATGAATTCATTGGCTCATTTAAAAAAATACGTGCTTGTTATTTTTTTGCTTAACTTCTGCAAGAGCTTCGAGTATGTTAAAAATACGATGAATGACATAAACACATTACCCAAGTCCACGTTCCTTGGGGCACTTATGGCAACGTTATCAGACCCTCTTTTCCGGCTGATTCGTTCAGGCTTTTGTCGTAACATGCAAAAACAAATTCTTCGTTAATTCTTTGTCGCACAATTAATGCCGAGGCGAGATGGATAGCATCAAATCCCTTAAGTGGATGTGCGGCGGTCACTCTTTTAATGGTTTTGTTGAGAGCGCTTGTTACATCAACACGAATGAAGCTTTTCCAGTCCTTTTCAAACGCTATGCGGATTGCTTTGAAAATGGATTGATCAATATCAGCCGTTTCCCTTTTTTTTCTATGGATGGCGGCCAATGTTTCCGCATATGCTACGGTGGAAGTTACAATTGAGCTTGTTTTTTTCCACAAACGTATTACCTCTATGGAACCTTGTTCTTTGAAATATTTCTTAACTATAGCGCTTGTGTCAAGATAGAGAATCATCGCCGATCCTCACTGATCATTTCTGAGATCTGTTTTCCCGGAAGTTCGACAGGGCCGGGGATGTCTCTATCGATCCGGTCTGTAGGCAAATTAACCAAGCCTTCCATTATCAGAGGCTGAAGCACTCGTCTCAAGGATGTCTTTTGGGTATTCTCCGAAATTATACGCGCAATCGGTTTACCCCTATCGGTAATCAGTACCTCTTCACCTTTTTTAACAAGGGTGAGGTAATAACTCAACCGGTTCTTAAGTTCTTTTATCCCTGCTGTTTTCATAGCGTTCACCTCCACATATTTGTAGCCACTTTGTTGCTATAGTAGCTATAATTAATTTGTGTGTCAAGAACGTTTTAATCTCTTTGGGTCTAATTCCCCAAAGCCTGCTTTGTTTTTATGGAGGTTTCCCAATCCATGGTTTTCCTGATTGGTATGCAACTGACGATGTTAGGGCTCGCTAAAAATTAACTTGGCATTTTTGCATCCCAACTTCACCATATCTTTAATCGATCTTCAATCGCAAAAGTCCTCGAAATAGCTCGCTATTCCTGCGGTTTTGCTCAATTAGATCAATTAAATCTATGGCAAATTTTAGCGCAAATTCTACCAAGTTATTTTTTAGCGAACCCTTATATCGGAAAAAGAACTTAAACAAAAAAGAGAAAATATAAAAAATGATGATGATCCTTTTGTGTGCATTGATGACACAATTTTTACTGCTATTGAAGCCGAACTCTTTTCCCGTATTGATCAGTTAATGGGTATCTCTCCCAATATTATTTGTTATGATACAACGAACTTTTTCACCTATATTGAAGAACCTAAGGAACGTGGACGAATTAACTTCCACATTCCTAAACGTTCAGAGTTAGCCAATACCTGTCACAGTAAAAATTCAAAAAACTATCTCAACCATGTTGGATTACTTATGGCCGTAGAAAAGTCTTTCGGCATTCCACTGATCAGTCGTGTTTATAGAGCAAACTGCCATGACAGCAAAATTTTTTCTCATATTTTTGCAGAACTGATTATTTCACTTAAAACGCTTTATGGCGCTGAAACCGATTTGATTCTTATTCTTGACAAAGGCAATAATAGTAAAAAGAATTTTTCTTACATGGAAGGAAAAATCAACTGGGTTGAGTCAGGAGTTTTGTGTATCCGCTGTAAATGACTCTTTTTTCCGAAAAAGAGTTGCCTTCGCCGCCTTCTTCAGCCACTTCCATTAATTCATAGTTTCCCCTTCCTTTGCCGATTCCAATACGTCCAAGCTCTTCAAAGGCATAGATAAAATAGGGTAGATAGGTCTGTGGCCCTGCCGATCAGGGTGAGGCCGAATGAGAAATCTTCTCCTTCTTGATAGGATTTCCTGCTGTTCGTGAAGGGTTCAAGGATAAAAGGATGAGGAGCTGCTGTATATATTCGCATTATTTGAGCTATCAGCCGGAATGGGTGTTTCAAAGATATAGGCATATACACATTGGCCCAGCAAAAGGCAATCTGCGCATTCCTTTCCTTTGAAGGCACAGATAAATGCGGCGAAATGCATGACCGAATCCGCAGCGGAGAGTGGAACCAGCGTAAGATGGAAGGAAAGCGTGCTTTTGGGTGTGATAGAAAAGATATATTTTGAAAAGCAGAATCTTTCCAAGGAGCCGCGCCAAATGTTAAGAAATAGGAGAATTTCATGATGAAAAATCAGGAAGAATGTGTTTGTGGTGAGGGTGGGTGCTGGCAAGAGTTGCGTCGTCGATATGTGGTTGAGCGTCATACCAGGCTATTTTGTCCATAAAGCGCCACAACTCATACCCGTAATCTTCGATTACAACTGGTCCTTCGTCAAATGACAGACGCTATTTGAGCGTAATTCGATACCCATGAGCGAAAGCAATCTCTCCTTGTACAATCGCCATGCGTTTACCACGTGGTATAACGGTTAAGGTTGACCCATGAACCAAAGGAAACCGTTGCTTGGGGGTGTAAACAAACTCCTCATAGTTACGAAGCGACAGGAATGGGTTCAAGCCGAGCTGTCCTTTCGATGATACCGACCAACGTCTCTGTGTGTTCCCGCAAGGCCTGAATCGCGCAACGATATTGTTTCTGGCGACGAAGCAAGGTTTTATATGCTCCAGCCCAATCGGCCCAGTCCAGTACCCAAATATTATCTCCTGGCTCTTCACCGCTTGTGTACGATTCGTAGAACGTCTCTGAAAGCACGCCATACTTCCGCTCATATGCTTCCAAATCTTCACTGAGAGCGTGAATATCAGCTATGATCTCTTGTAAAGCCATTCACCATACCTTCTTTGAGGTATTATACTGGATTGGTGTCAATATGCAAGATACCATCAACTTTTGTGATCTGAGATCGAACAAATCTGACCCAAATCTATACGCCTACTTGTGGAAGTTATTTCGTCCACGTTCCTATGTATCCTTCATTGGTACGCTCGGTTAAAAGATACTTGCTGCAAAGTTGATCAATTGCCCTTTTCGTGGTCCTGTCTTCTCGTATGGCTTTTGGCTTGGATAAAAAGAATCGCTTTCATGATAAAGGGATATAAGGAAATTAACTTGTTTTTTGTTCTAAAATGTTTGTACTTATAGAACTATCTCCATATCCCTGCATCCCCGCACCTCTATTCCCTTCACTTCTATTC
>JABZFQ010000346.1 GCA_014237365.1 Desulfobacteraceae bacterium
GATGGTTCCCTATTATGTGATACAATTCGTTTTCAAATAACGTAGGGGCAACGCCTGTGGTTGCCCTTCCGCCCTGTTGTTGCATATTATCAGGGCAGGCACAGGGGCCTGCCCCTACGAGATATTGCCGAATACATTGGGCCGGATTTTCCGGAGGTTTGAATCGTTTTGCACATTCCACCAATATCTCGCATATATCACAGAGCGGGGAACCATCCCCGAAAATCAATAACTTTGTTCTATTTCGTCCACGTTCCTTACACTCAAATAATTTCACTGCGTTATCGGTCGTCGACGTATAACTAATACGCCTTCCTCTTTCTATTCTTGTGAAATTAATTATCTGAAAGTCTATAGAAAACGATTTAATAAAATTAATCGTTGTTTTTTGATAGTTAGTTTGTTATAAAAAAAAGGTTATGCTATTTTTTAATAGCAATATTATAATATTGGTCAAGGGGGTATTTTGTTTCATGGATAATTTTTTAAAAAACGATTCAGCCGAACATCATCTTAACGAGGAAGATTCGTCAGATGCGGCATTTATACAACAAAACGAAGAAGAAGAGGTTGATTTAGATAAAGCTGATGATGATAATACATCGGAAGATGTTCAGACTACCAGCGCCGGCATGGAAAATTTGATGGATATGTATGAAGAAAGCTTCAAGCGTTTTGCTGAAGGTGAAGTTGTTGCCGGCAGAATAATATCAGTTGATAAGGATTATGTTCTCGTTGATATAGGATACAAATCAGAAGGGCAGATACGCATTAATGAATTCAAAGATGAAAAGGGTGAGATACACGTCAACATGGGTGACGAGGTAGAAGTCATGGTTGAATTCTGGGATGAAGAGGAAGAGCGTGTTATTCTCTCCAAAGAAAAGGCAGCTAAGGTTAAGGTTTGGGAAGAAATAAAGAAGACTTATGATGAAGATGGAACAGTAGAAGGCGTTATTTTAACTCGTGTAAAAGGTGGTTTTTCAGTTGATATAGGGGTTCAGGCATTTTTACCTGGTTCACAGGCAGATTTGAGGCCTATTCGCAACCTTGACGATTTGGTCGGCAAGAAATTAGAATTCAAAATGTTAAAGTATAACAGAAAACGAAGTAATATAGTTTTATCAAGGCGGGCCATTCTTGAGCATGAGCGTGAGGCTAAAAGGACTTCAACCCTGGAAGCTATTCATGAAGATAAAGTTGTTGAGGGAGTAGTAAAAAATATTACCGAATATGGTGTATTTGTTGATCTGGGCGGTGTGGACGGTCTTCTTCATATAACAGATATTTCATGGGGACGTGTTAAACATCCATCTGAACTTTTTTCGATTGGTGATAAGATAACCGTAAAAATTCTCAGCCTTGATATGGAGAGGGAAAGAGTATCTTTGGGCATGAAACAACTTGTCGAGGACCCCTGGCTGGCTGCTGCAGAAAAATATTCACTGGGTTCACGTATAACCGGGAAGGTTGTGAGTCTTACGGATTACGGAGCATTTATTGAGCTGGAAGAGGGTATCGAAGGCCTGATTCACGTTTCTGAAATGTCATGGACCAGAAAGATTCGCCATCCCTCCAAAGTGGTTTCTATTGGAGATATGGTTGATGCAGTTGTTCTGGATATTAAACCGGAAAACAGGCGTATTTCTCTTGGAATGAAGCAGGTCGTTCCAAATCCATGGGATCTAATCAGTGAGAAATATCCAACCGGCACAACTATTGAAGGCAAAATCAAGAATATAACGGATTTTGGGCTTTTTATCGGTATTGATGAAGGAATAGACGGCCTTGTACATATATCTGATATTTCCTGGACAAAGCGCATTAAACACCCATCTGAGCTATACAAGAAAGGCGATGTGATTCAGGCTATAGTTCTTGATATCGAAAAGGAGAATGAAAGATTTTCTCTGGGTATCAAACAACTACAAACTGATCCCTGGAAAACTGTAGCAGAACGGTATGTGGTCGGCAAGGAGATAGCAGGCACAATTACTAATATTACCGATTTTGGAATTTTTGTTGAACTTGAAGAAGGAATTGAAGGCCTCGTTCATGTATCTGAAATCAGTAAGGAAAAAATAAAAACCCCTGTCGGCAAGTTTAATGTAGGTGATGTTATAACTGCCAGGGTTATGAATATAAATAGTGAAGAAAGAAGAATAGGCCTTTCAGTAAAACGGCTTGAGGCTGATGAGGTTGATGATAAGGAGAGTCTTCTAAGTGAATATGTAAACAACGCGAGGCCTGCAACTTCAACTTTTGGAGAAATTTTGCGTGAGAATCTTCAAGACAAGTTGAACGGGAAGTAAAATTTTACGGTTCACAGGTTACGGTAAACACCACTTAACCTCACATGAAATATAAGGAACAGGGACGAAATAACTTCTCCAACTATGCATCACAGATTCAGGCCACCTTTGCCCGATCTCAAATCCCAAAAATATCGCAATAGATAGGCTATTACATCAACTTTTGTGATTTGAGATCGAACAAATTTGACCCAAATCTATGCGCCTACTTGGGGGAAGTTATTTCGACCCTGTTCCTAAACTTTGAGTTCTCACACTTGACTGCCGCAGGCAGGGATGACCAAAATTGAGTCTCTGGCTGATATATTTTGATCGGCCGTAAACAATTACATTAAAATCATAGGCATCCTTCACGACAAGTCAAAAGTAGTTTACACTTTGTTGATCTTGTGTTTTGGCAGTGAAATTTGAAAATAGAAATTGGAAAAATACAAAGATGTAGATGCGTTACCTAATTTCCATTTTCCAGTTTCGATATCGGCATTCAATTCGATAATACACCCTTTTTCGAAAAAAGTATAAACTGGTAAATGAAGGATGCCAAATCATACCATGTTTTCCCGTAGACATCCATATCTTTTTTTTATCCTGATATTTACATCTGTAATATCTGCAGCAATTATTGGATTATCCTTGCTTTTTATACTTAGCACAAGAGATACAGATTTTGAATTTGGAGAAAAGATCGGCATTATAGAGATAATTGGTGCTATCGCGGATTCAAAAGATATAATTCATAATCTTAAGCGCTTCCGTGAGGATGATTCCGTCAAGGCCATAGTTGTTAGAATCGATTCACCAGGTGGTGGAGTGGGGCCTTCACAGGAAATTTTCAGGGAGATAAGAAAAACTTCTAAAAACAAAAAGGTTGTAGCTTCTCTAGGTGGCGTGGCTGCTTCCGGAGGTTATTATATTGCGGCCGGTGCAGACGGCATTGTTGCAAATCCAGGCACCATAACCGGCAGTATAGGTGTCATTATGGGATATTCAAATTTTCAGGAGCTTCTTAAAAAAATTGGCCTGGTTCCCGTTGTTATCAAAAGCGGTGAGTTCAAGGATATGGGATCTCCGGTCAGGGAGATGACCAAAAAGGAAGAAGAAATTCTGCGTAATCTTACGAATCAAATTCATAGACAATTCATTAAGGCCATTGCCGAAGGAAGAGGGATGGAGCAGTCAAAAGTAGAAAAATTTGCTGATGGACGAATATTTTCAGGAGAAGAGGCAAAAGAACTAGACCTTGTTGATCGTTTTGGAAATCTTGAGGATGCGATAGAATGGGCAGGGCGAATGGGTGGAATAAAAGGCAAGATATCGGCAGTTTATCCTCCAGAGAAAAAGTTTTCTGTTTTAAAATACCTTGTGAATTCATCTGTAAGGGAGATTGCAAACCATTTTATCAATCCACGTTTGTTTGCAAAGTATCTTTATAACCCTACAGGACGCAGAGAAAATTGAAAGTCCTTAGGAACGTGGACGAAATAACTTTCCCCAAATCTATGCGCCTACTTGGGGAAAGTTATTTCGTCCCCCGTTCCTTACTCAAAAGTACTCACATCGCCCGAGCCTTTTCGTATGATTTCAGGCATGTCGTTTATCAAAGAAATTATACTGGAAGGCTGTCCGGGGATAGGCGTCCCTCCGTCAATTACAAAATCTATTCTAGATTGAAAAAAATCATGAATAAGTGATGGGTCGTGAAGAATTGAACCATCAGGCATAGTTGCACTAGTGGTAATAATCGGATTGCCTAATTCTTCAACCAGCCTTAAGCAAATGGCATTGTCAGGCACACGAATTCCAGCGGTTTTTCGTTTGGTCAACATTATTTTAGGAACAAGTTTCGAACCTTCGAGAATAAAAGTATAAGGACCCGGCAAAAGTCGCTTCATGTTATTGTAAGCATAATTTGAAACTTTTGCATAATGGCTTATGTTTTTGAGCCCTGAGCAAATAAAACTGAAAGGCTTGCTTTTATTGCGCTGTTTTAACTGGTATATCTTTTCAATGGCCTTTTTATTCATTATATCACAACCTATCCCATAATAGGTATCAGTCGGATAGGCGATTATACCCCCTTTTTTGAGATGTTCGACAACTCTGCAAATTAATCGTGTCTGCGGATTTTTGGAGTTTATTTCTATTAGCATAATATTCTCAAATATAGACTTTCAGATAACTACTCAGGTTCACGGTTCAAGGTTAGGAAGCTATGAAAATTAAATGAGTGTAACCAAAATAGAACAAAGTTATTGATTTTCGGGGATGGTTCCCCGCTCTGTGATATATGCGAGATATTGGTGGAATGTGCAAAACGATTCGAACCTCCGGAAAA
>JABZFQ010000023.1 GCA_014237365.1 Desulfobacteraceae bacterium
ACTTCCACAACTATGCATCACAGCTTCAGGCCGCCTTTGTTCGATCTCAAATCCCAAAAATATTGAAATAGGTAAGCTATTCCATCAACTTTTGTGATCTGAGATCAAACAAATTCGACTCAAATCTGTGCGCCTACTTGGGGAAGTTATTTCGTCCACGTTCCTTAGGGCATCTTAGGGGGCATCGCTGACAAGCGTAGTATTTCGGCATTTATCAGTTTTTTGCATGGTAGCTTGGGTAACTTGTCGAAACAAAAGGTTTTCGGACGGCCACGAATTAACACTTTGAACTCTGATGGTTTCCTGTTATACTTTACAAGGCTATAAACTGCGCTTTTTGAAACAATCAGGATTATAAGAAAAAATTAAACCACGAATGAAACCGGCAAATGATTTACCAGTAGAACTGGCAGAAGAAGCAAAGAATAGACTGGTTGCTTTTATAGATGCAGCGGAGAATGCAAAAGTCAAAATCAGGCATTATCCTGAAATATTTGCTGTTATAAAGCAGGTTTTTGCTTTCAGTGATTTTGTTGCCAAAAGCTGCATACGCAATCCTCAGATGCTGGCTGATCTTATTATAAGCGGTGATATTAAAAAACGGTACGCAAAGGGTGAATATAATAATAAGCTTAAAATCTTTTTTTCTGAGGCAAAAGAAAATAATAATATTTCCAGTAAGCTGCGTCGTTTCAGACTTCGTGAGAAAGTAAGAATCGCGTGGCGGGATCTTGCGGGCTGGGCGGATCTTTTGGAAACCATGGCGGATCTTTCAAATTTTGCAGATACATGTTTAGAAGAGGCGCTTTCAGTTCTTTATAGATCGCTCTGCTCTGAATACGGCAATCCTACTGGAGCTGACGGAGCTCAAGAATATCTTGTGCTTTTTGGTATGGGTAAACTTGGAGCACGTGAACTTAACTTTTCTTCTGACATTGATTTGATTTTTGCATATACTGAAGTCGGGAGAACAAAAGGTAAATCAAAGTCGATCAGCAATGAAGAATTTTTTGTGCTCCTTTGCAGACGTCTTTTAAATGTAATTGGCACAACCACTCCGGGTGGACTTGTTTTTCGTATTGATATGCGGCTTCGGCCTTTTGGCGAAAGCGGGCCTTTGGTTATGAGTTTTGACAACATGGAAGCTTATTACCAGAGACATGGCCGGGAATGGGAACGGTATGCCTGGATCAAGGCAAGGGTTGTGGCCGGCAACAAAGAAGCCGGCAGAAAACTTTTGGACAGACTTAAGCCTTTTGTTTTTCGTAGATACCTTGATTTTGGAGTTTATGAATCTTTAAGGGATATGAAGCACAAAATATCTCTTGAAGTAAGTCATAAGGTAATGGAGGGAAATGTTAAAGTTGGTCATGGAGGTATAAGGGAAATAGAATTTTTCGGACAGATATTTCAGCTTATACGTGGAGGAGTAGTACCAGTCCTTCAGGATCGTAGTATTCTGAATATTTTAAAGATCCTTGCTAATAGAAGCTACATTCCCCAGGAGGTTTGCAATGATCTTACAGAGGCATATGAGTTTTTACGAAATACAGAGCACCGGCTTCAGGAATTTTCTGATCAGCAGACCCATAAAATTCCGTCAGATCCTGCCGGGAAAGCACGTCTTGCCGCATCAATGGGCTTTGATAAATGGGAGTTTTTTGCTTTAGAGCTTAAACGGCACATGAAAAGTGTCCACTATCATTTTAATAAATTGCTTGCCACTGAAGATTTTGAGACAAAAGGCGAAAAAATTGATGGTGAATTGAGAAATGTATGGCTTGATCTTATAGAAAATGACCATAGCAGTAAAGTGCTTTTTAATGCCGGCTTTGACGGGCCGGATGAGATATTGCGTTTATTGGGACATCTTCGTAATAATCCGGAAACACGCTTACTGAGCAATGAAGGGCGAAAACGGCTTGATAAGCTTATCCCGCTCGTGTTGAAGGAAGTCGGAAAATCCGAACAACCATATCTTGCTTTAAACCGTATAATTGATTTGATCAAAGTAATAGAAAGGCGAACCTGTTACATAGCTCTTCTTTTAGAAAATCCTGATGCTCTTGTTCATCTGGTTAAACTTTCAAATGCAAGTCCATGGATAGTTTCTTTGCTGGCTCGTCATCCGGTACTTCTGGATGAATTGCTTGATGCCCGCACTCTATATGTACCACCGAATAAATCTGATATTATAGATGAGATAAGAAAAAAACTTCACCATATACCTGCCCAGGATCTTGAATATCAGATTGAAGAATTGTGTATTTTCAAACAGATCGATATATTGCGTGTCGCAGCAGCGGATGTTACAAATGCCCTTCCCCTTATGAGGGTGAGCGACCATCTTACCGAGATTGCCGAGACAATAATTAATGAGGTTCTTGAACTTTCCTGGAATCATTTAATTGAAAAACATGGAAAGCCGACCTGCCTTTTTGACGGAAAAACAAGCGAAAGGGGTTTTGTTATTATAGCCTATGGCAAGCTGGGTGGTCTTGAACTCGGTTATGGCGGCGATCTTGACCTGGTTTTTCTTCATGCAGGGACTAAAGGACAAACAAAAAGCGGAATACGTCCAATAGATAACGCTCAATTTTTT
Source organism: Desulfobacteraceae bacterium (assembly GCA_014237365.1). Taxonomy (GTDB): domain Bacteria; phylum Desulfobacterota; class Desulfobacteria; order Desulfobacterales; family ETH-SRB1; genus B13-G4. The sequence continues at coordinate 2,603 of JABZFQ010000023.1, forward strand.
GCCCGCCTGGGGCAAAGAGTCATTCATATTCTGACTGCGCATACTTCTGCAGGAAGCCTGTATGAAACAGATATGAGGTTGCGCCCAAGCGGAAGTTCCGGGCCCCTGGTTTGCCACATTGAAGCATTTAAAGAATATCAGGTTGAAAAAGCCTGGACCTGGGAACATCAGGCCCTCGTTAAGGCAAGAGCTGTAAGCGGAGATATTAACCTGGCGAAGTATTTTGAACAGATACGCAAGGAGGTGCTTACTCTTTCACGCAGCAAAACCAAGCTTCAGCAGGAGGTCGGGGAGATGCGGGAACGTATGCGCAAGGAGCTTTTAAACACAGAGCCAGGATTTTTTGATCTCAAGCAGGACCAAGGAGGTATGGTTGATATTGAATTTATAGTTCAGTATCTTGTACTTTTGAAATCCAGCGAATATAATGAACTTGCCGGATGGACAGACATTGTGCGTCTTCTGGAAACATTGATTGAAACAAAGATAGTGGACGATTCTACGGCGCGTTTCCTTAAGAAGGCCTATCTGGAATATAGAGCATCTGCTCACAGGCTCAGCCTTCAGGAAAAACCCGCTAAAGTACCTGATAGTGAATTTATTGATCTGCGTGAGAACGTAAAAAAAATCTGGGAGACTTTTGTTGAGAATGGCCATTGATGACCAAAGCAATTTAAAGTGTCCCGCCTTGTGTTCGTAGCTAAGGAACGGGGACGAAATAACTTCCCCAACTATGCATCACAGCTTCAGGCCGCCTTTGTCCGATCTCAAATCCCAAAAATATTGAAATAGGTAAGCTATTCCTTCAACTTTTGTGATCTGAGATCGAACAAATTCGACCCAAATCTGTGCGCCTACTTGTGGAAGTTATTTCATCCCCGTTCCTAATCAGAAAGAATTGCAAGGGCGTTTTCTGGAAGGATTTGACAATTACATCGTTTAACATTACTTAGTGCCTGAACTAAAACCTCGTTCAGGCACTACTTAGAGGCATAATGAATGGCTATTAACGAACAACTTGTTGCAGAAAAGAAAAACAGTAACTGGGCTATTCGTCCCTTGGTTTCTGAAGAAGTCTATACTGACCGCGAGGAACATCTGGAATATCTTTACAATGCAGCTCTTGATGCCATAGGCCGCAGGACTACGTCCACCGTGCTTTTAGGCCAGCGCCGCATGGGAAAAACCGAGATATTCAAGCGGGTTGTGAACCGTCTCTTTTTTGAGCAGGATCATCTGGATCCAAATGCGGTTGTGCCGGTCTATTACAGTTTTAAAGATGAGCCGCTTGACCGGTGGGAGTTTGCTATTGGATATGTGGAGAATTTTCTTCGGTGGTATGCGGCATTTCGATTGAGAGAACCTTCTATTCTGTCCCCTGACTCAGTAAGCAGGGATGGCCTTTCGGAATTGATCAAAGCCCGTCTTGAAGTTCCTGAAGGGCTCGCGGGTGCTCTCAATTTTATGCGGTTTCTTCAAAAAAAGGACGTTACTACGCCTGAAGACAAGGCTGTGACTCTTCCCCGGAGGATTTCTGACTGGGATGAGAGCACTATTGTCATGTTTTTGGACGAATTTCAAAACACCCGTCTTCCACAATACAACTTCAGTATAGTCGGTTTTATGCAGGAAGCAGTTGAATCTCCCACATGTCCCCATTTTGTCACAGGCTCTGCCATGAGTATCCTGGCAAAAGAGATACTTGGTCGGGGTTCGCTTTTTGGGCGGTTCCGCAGCCATCCGATTGAACCGATGACCAACTATTGGGGCGCGCAGTTAGCGTTCAATGCTTCCAGTTATCACAGAGTGAGAATAGAGGAAAAGATGCTGCCGGTACTGGCAGATCGCTGTGGAAGAAATCCATTTTATATTACTGCGGTAATCCAGCAGGCGGCAGAACAGGATAAGCCGATTGTAAGCGAAGAAACACTAAACGAGATCCTGGCGGTTGATCTTTCTTCCGGTTTTATCTGGGCTGAACTGAATGACCAGGTAACAAAGTGGATAGAGCGGATCAATGAATACGGGATTACCAAGTGGGTGCTTTATCTTTCTGCCATAGAAGAAGGAGACAGGCTTGATCTTGATAGAATCCAGAAAAAACTTGCCGAGCGTGAAGGAAAAGTTGTGCCAATGGATACTATCAGAGATGTGCTGATAAAGCTGTCCAGAGGCGATCTTCTCCAGTACATGGAACTTGGCGGCTGGTTCAAAAAGATAGATGATCCGATCCTGCTTGAGTTCTTGAAGGTATGGGGCAGGATAGAGGTAGAGGGTCAAGATAGAGCAACGGTGCAAAATGATTTAAGAACTCAGTATCAGACCATAAAGCGTCGCATTTATGACCATCGGGGCTATCTTGCAGAGGTATATATAGCTCAAATCCTCTGGACAGGACAAAACAAGACCCTTCCCGGCACATTCTTTCATAGCAAAGAAGATATCACTTTGCCGTGGCATTTCAGTTATGTTAAGCTGCGAAGCAGATTTGGTAGTGGCAAAGGTATGGAAATAGACGTGGAAGGCGGAGCAGGCAAAGAGCGCTGGATATGTGAAAGCAAGTGGTGGGTAGGCCGAAAGGTGGGCATAGCTGAGGTAGAATCTTTGATGCGGAAGGGAAACATTCTAAAAGACGAAGTGGGTGAAGGACTTCGGATTTTAAGATTGTGGTTCTTTGCTCACGACGGTTTTACTGAGGAAGCAGAGGCGTTGATGCTGAAAAATAGTGTGCTTTGGTCGGTAAGAGAAGATTTGAATGGGTTGCTTGAGTGTTTGGGGTTGAGAGGCTTGCCGGAGTTGGTAGATGAGCAGGTGAATTGATCTTAAACCTTAGGACTCGCCCAAAATTAAATTTACATTTTTGGGTCGAATTTGTTTGATCTCAGATCACAAAAGTTGATGGAATAGCTTACCTATTTCAATATTTTTGGGATTTGAGCCTGGATTTGAGATTTGGCAAAGGCGGCCTGAAGCTGTGATGCATAGTTGTGGAAGTTCATAAAAGTCCGGCCTGAAACTGCTTCGGAGAAGTTGCAAAAAAAGAAAAAGCATCTGATTTTGGATTTCATTAGTGGGAAAGAACACAGCATTATGAAACCCCATAGCCGGATTTTAGACGATTATTTTATAGAAAAATTCGAAAGCAGCATTGTTGATCCTCAAACAGATATCTCTAAGCATCCTTATGCCATAATCGCTTTGGGTGGCTATGGCAGGAAAGAACAGTGCATTCACTCGGATGTTGATCTTCTTTTTCTTTTTGAAAAAAATGTTCCGGATGAAGCCGATGATATTATACAGGAAACAGTGTATCCGATCTGGGATATAGGTTTAGATGTGGGGCATTCAACCAGGTCGATAAAAGAATGTGTAAGCCTTTCAGAACAAGATTTTGTGATTTTGACTTCAGTTCTGGATGCGCGTTTTATATGTGGGATGTCTGTTTTGTATTCAGAGCTAATGAAACAAATTCGGGAAAAGGTAATAAGGGACAAATCCGACAAAATTATAAAATGGCTTGTTCAAAGCGGTATTAAGCGACATGGTCGTTTTGGAGACTCTGCATATTTGCTTGAACCAAATATTAAGGAAGGACAGGGGGGATTGAGAGATTACCACACAATGCTGTGGATTGCCCGGATTAAATATAACATTAAACAGCCAAGAGATCTTGAGTATTATGGTCTCCTTTCTCATAGTGAGTTCCGGATTTTAAAAGAGACGCTTTCGTTTATATGGAACGTAAGAAACCGATTGCATTATATAGCCGGGAGAAAATGTGATCAATTGTATTTCGAGTACCAGACAGAACTGGCTGATACCCTTAATCTCAGAGAACAAAACGGGCTGCAGCCAGTAGAAAGATTTTTAGCAAAATTGCACAGCCGGATGGAGCTTTTAAAGCAGCAATACTTGATGTTTATCGGTGAACAAGCGTACACAGAAAAGTCAAAGTCGGCAAAAAAACTCAATACACAGTCTCAAATAAATGGTCTCGAAGTTAAGAGGGGTATGCTTAATTTTGTTTCTTCCGAGGCTATACTGGATTCTCCGGATTTATTGATAACAATATTTGAAGAAAGCGCTCGCCTGCAAGTTCCATTAAGTTCTGAAGCAAAACGGCAGTTAAAAGAATTTATATATTTGATTGATGATGATTTCAGAAACTCTTCATTTGCTTTAAAATCTTTTGAAAGGATTTTATTTGCTCCTCCCACAACAATTGATGTTTTGAACTATATGTTAACTACAGGATTTTTAGTGCAGTTTATACCTGAATTTAAGAGTATTGTTAATCGGATTCAGTTCGACGAATACCATCTATATCCTGTTGCCAGGCATTCATTGCTTACAGTGCAGACAATAAAAAAATTCGGCACATCTGCAGATAAAACAGAAGACCAATTATGTGGAAATCTGTATAAAGAGCTTTCCAATAAGAGATTACTGCTTTGGGCAGCTTTTTTCCATGATATCGGGAAAGGGGAACCGGCTGGGGGGCATTCACAGAGAGGAGCAAAAATCGTTAATGATATACTTAAAAAAAGAGGTTTCAAAAAAAGCGATATAGAAACCATAATATTTTTAATAAATGAACATTTACTTCTTATAAAGACTGCGTCCAGAAGAGATATAAATGATGAGGAAACAGCTATCTCCTGTGCCAGAAAAATAAAGGATATAGAACGATTAATAATGCTTTACCTCCTGACTGTTTCAGATTCAATTTCTACCGGTCCAAAGGCTTGGAATGAATGGACATCAGCACTTTTAAGAAACTTTTTCCTTACAGTGCTGAACATTTTGAAAAAAGGTGAGCTGGCAACAGGAGAAGCCGTTGAGACAGTTAATAAGAAAAAAAAAGAAATTTTATTATCTGCATCTTCGCTGCAGGAAAAGCAGAAATTAGAGCAGTTTTTTGAGGTAATGTCGCCGAGATATCTTCTGTATACTTTGGCACAAGATATATTGGAACATATCAGGCTTTATAAAAAACTTGGGAATACCGATTTTGTCTGGAAAGTAACCCGAACTTCGGATTCTAACACAAGGGTTGTAACGATTTGTGCAATAGATCGTCCCGGGCTTTTTTCAAAGATTGCAGGAGTATTTACATTAAACAGCATTGATATTCTGGATACTCAGGCATATACTTGGCGAAATAATATAGCCCTTGATATTTTTAAAGTTAAGCCGCCTATTGATCAAATTTTTGAAACTGAACGATGGGATAAAGCAGAAGCAAATCTTAAATCTGCTCTTGCGGATGAGTTGAATCTTACTGAAGCGCTAAAGGAAAAGATGTCGGCTTATCAATCCTTTAGACCACGCGCATCAAAAAGGCCCACCCGGATCGTTGTTGATAATGGAAGCTCCAGTTTTTTTACAATCATTGAAGTTTTTGCGTATGACTTTCCGGGGCTGCTTTTCAGCATTACTGACGCTCTTTTAAGATGCGGGCTGGATGTATGGATCTCAAAAATTTCTACTAAAGTTGATCAGGTTGTAGATGTTTTTTACGTCAGAGATTTTGATGGCCAAAAGGTTGATGCACCGGATCGGGTGCATGCAATCAAAAAGGCGCTATCGGATGTTCTGCCGGGAACAGGGGTTTAGGGAGCTGGGCAGGAATTTTTTAATGAATTATGCGACGGCTGAAGCATTTTAACCGTGAACGGCTATATGAACCGAACTTTTTGCTTTTATGTTTTGATCAACCGTTAACTGTTAACCGTGAACTGTAAACCGTTACTAAGGAGGAATAACAATGAGTTTGAAGAAGATTGAGGCGATCATCAAGCCCTTTAAGCTGGATGATGTAAAGGAAGCATTAAATGAAGCAGGTATTCAGGGAATGACAATATCAGAGGTTAAAGGTTACGGACGCCAAAAGGGTCACAAGGAGATCTATCGAGGAGCTGAATATGTGGTGGACTTTATCCCAAAAATCAGAATCGAAATAGTTGTTGATTCTGAGTTGGCAGATCAGGTGGTTGAAACAATTATACAGGCTTCAAACACCGGCAAAATAGGCGATGGAAAGATTTTTGTGCTTCCTGTTGAAGAAGCAGTAAGGGTTCGTACTGGAGAAAGAGGAAAGGATGCGATTTAATAAGGAACGTGGACGAATTAACTTCCCCAAGTAGACGCATAGAGTTGGGTCGAATTTATTTGATCTCAGATCACAAAAGTTGATGGAATAGCTTACCTAATTTCAATATTTTTGGGATTTGAGATCAAATAAAGGCGGCCTGAAGCTGTGATGCATAGTTGGGGAAGTTAATTCGTCCACGTTCCTAACCTACTCCGGTAATCCCGGATAGCCATCCTTGAACCGGCAAACATTTATCATCTTTGGCAAAATCTTGCCGTAATTTCATTCCAAGAATTATCAGCACGCAGAAAGTCCATAATTTTAAATCCTTATATATCAACTGATTATATTGAATTAATATGATTTTTAGTCATTTGGCATGAACCTTGCTTTTGCCTATATATAAGGCATAATAAGGCAGGAATTCTTGATTTATATTAAGTTTAGCAACTTGAAATTTTTTCAAAAATATCAACAGGTTAAAGGAGGTATCTATGTCAAACGCAAAAAAGGTCAAAGAAATCATGGTTAAATTGACCGATTATCCCCACATTCCGTATTGGATGAATATTAGGGATGCTATTGCCATGATTCATAGTGTCTATGATGAAAAATCAGGTCTTGGCGAGAACCGGATGGTTCTGGTGTTCGATGAAAGTTACCAGCTTCTTGGCATCTTAAGGCTCAAAAACCTGCTCGCAGGCATTGAACCAAAATTTCTCAGAAAGGACGATAAATCAAAATATCAGGGGCTGGCCCATGATGATTATGCAAGTCTTTCAGCCCTTGTTGAAGGGACATTTTCCGAGAATTGCAAAAAAGAAGCAAAAAAGCCTGTAAGTGAGGTAATGACACCCATTAAGGCTACGGTTGATGTAAATGATTCTGTTGTAAAGGCCGCTTTTATAATGCTCCAGACAAACTATAACCTTATTCCCGTGATGGACGGTAAAAAGGTAACAGGGGTTTTACGCATGAGCGATGTTTTTAATGAACTTACTAAAATTGTAATAGAATAGGGAGGTGAACTATGGCTGAGAAAGAAAAACCAATTGCAAAAGGTGAAGGCCTCCCGGAGATGCCGGATGAGATTATGCTTTCTCCCGAGAAGCCTCCATTAGACTGGAAGCGTCTGCTTTTTATGGGAATAGGAATTGTTCTGTTTCTAATTATATATTATTCTTCGCAATGGCCGGATGCTGTTGATCCAGAGGGAAAGCATTTTATCTTATCAAACGCGGGCAAGGGAGCTTTGGCTGTTTTTGCGCTGGCAGGCACCTGGTGGGTATTTGAAGTCGTGCCGATCGGTGTAACCAGTATTATGATAGGGGTGTTGCAGGCCCTGTTTCAGGTCAGATCCGCTAAAGTGGCTTTTAAGGATTTCATGGATCCATCGGTTATGTTTATTTTTGGCTCAATAGTTATCGGCATGGTCTTTACCAAGACGGGGCTGACCAAGCGTCTGGCATACAAGATGCTGGCTATTGTAGGAGAAAAGACCAGCATGATCTATCTCGGCTGTTTTGTGACAACAGCGGCCCTGACCCACATCATGGCCCACACCGCAGTAGCTGCTACCATATTTCCTTTGCTTATGGCTATCTATGCCCTGTATGGAGAAGGCGACAAGCAGACCAAGTTCGGCAAGGGCCTTTTTATTGGTATGGCCTATATAGCAGGTGCGGGCAGTATCGTAACCCTTTTGGGCGCTGCACGCGGGGCCGTGGCAATCGGGTTTTTCAATGATATAATGAATCAGGATATAAGTTTTTTTCAGCTCACGTATTACATGTTTATCCCGGGCTGGATAATGGTCTTTGCCTTGTGGGGATTTTTCATGATCTTTTTTAAACCAGAGAAAAAAACCATTCCCGGACTTCGTGAAAAGGCAAAACAACTCAATGCCCAATTGGGTAAAATCACTAAAGATGAGATTATTGCCATACTCATTGTTCTTGCGGTGATAATTTTTCTGGCTCTGCGGTCCTTTATACCTGAGTTAAAAATATTTCATAAGACCGCGATTGTTTTGCTTTCGACTGTAGTATTCTTCCTTGTAAAAATTCTGGATGTCAAGGATCTCGAAGAAATACCCTGGAATATTATACTGCTTTTTGCCGGAGCCATGAGCATTGGTTTTTGCCTCTGGGAAACAGGCGCTGCCGAATGGATGGCAGTAAACTGGCTGGTGATGTTTCAGGAGTCATCCGGGTTTGTATTTATCATGAGTATAGCCTTTTTTGTCATGATTATGACTAACTTTATCATGAACGTAGCTGCCATTGCCATCTCGCTGCCGGTGGCTCTGGTTATTGCCCCATATCTTGGCGTGGCCGGAGAGGTGATACTTTTTGCATCACTGATCGTGGCCGGAATGCCTTTCCTCTTGCTGGTGGGTGCGGCTCCTAATGCAATAGCTTATGAGTCAAAGCAGTTTACCACAGGTGAGTTCTTCCTGTATGGCATTCCAGCCAGCATTATGCTGATGGCAATTGTGGCTCTGTGCGTGGGAGTGATCTGGCCGATTCTGGGGATGCCGATTAGTATACCGACACCATAGAGTAAGTAAGATATGATAACCGGATGGTTGTATGATTAGTTTATCTAGGGGAGAGTCATGCTCTCCCCTTAGACTTTTTTAAGAGGCTTTCGACGTCGTTCAAATTTTATGTTATATTTTTGAATTTTGTGCCTTAAAGTTCTGGGGCTTATATTCAGTATTTTTGCTGTTTTTTCTCTGTCGCCAGCCAGGCGGTGCAATGCATCCAAAATGGCCTTTTTTTCAGCCTCACTTCTGATTTCCTCAAGGTTTTTTATACGAAGGGGATCTTTAAAATGCCATAAAAAGTCAGAGGGAAGATGTTCTAAACTTATCGTATCGTCATCATTAATAATAAATACTCTTTCAATGAGATTTTTCAATTCCCTTACATTACCTGGCCAGTCATAACGGCATAAGAGTTCAATAACTTCCGGTTCAACCGCTGGCTTTGGTTTTTTAAAATTAACTACCGATTGATTCAGAAAGTGGTTCACCATTTTGGGGATAACGTTTTTCCTTTTTCTTAATGGGGGTATAAATATTGGAACTACATGGAGCCTATAAAATAAGTCTTCTCGAAATAATTTCTTTTTGACTTCATTTTGCAGGTCTTTATTAGTTGCCGATATGATACGGATATTCACTTTAATTAGCTCATTTCCCCCAATTCGGAGGAATTGAGAATCTTCTAAAACACGTAAAAAATCAACCTGATTTTCAAGTGGAAGTTCAGAGACCTCGTCAAGAAAAAGAGTCCCTTTGTCAGCCATCTCAAAGCAGCCTTTTTCTTGACGAATAGCGCCGGTAAAGGCTCCTTTTTCATGGCCAAATAGTTTGTCTTCAAACATAAGGCCTGAGAGGATTCCGGAGTTTACAGGGACAAATGGATTTTCAGATCTAGGGCTTTGCAAATGAATAATCTTGGCAAGCAGTTCCTTGCCCGTACCGCTTTCTCCTGTAATCATGACACTTACATCGTGTTTGGCTACTTTATTTACGATCTTCAATATGGAGTGCATTGCTTCAGAGCCAAGTATGAACTCCTGCATGATTGATTTCCGGATGTGCTTTATAAAGGGAGATTGCAGTTTCATAAGCCTATGTTGCTTTTCATATTCTATACAACCGAATATTTTAACCTGAATTACTATGGATGTCAAACAGATTCAGAGTTGAAACCGGCAAACTTTTTCCATTTTGGCAGAAACTTGCCAAAATTTATGCATAAAAATGCCGTTTATAAGTGGTTACTATAAAATAAATTCAAAGATATCGTATGGTTATAACGAGATGAGTTGAATCTTTGACAGTTGGTATAAACCTTGCTCTAAGTTATTGTATGTATTCGGAAAAAACAGTTAAAAACTATATGCGTTCTTTGGATCAATATTGTTATATTGATGAGGACGAAAATATACAAAAAGCCCTTGTTGCCATGAATAATATAAGGAAAGAGGGCAAAGACCAATGTCTTGTTGTGTTGGGGGCAGGTCCCCTTGAAATGGAGATAATAAAAGGCTTTGTGACTCCTTCTGAACTTGTCTTTGGATTATTATCTCACTTTTTAAAAGGGGTGCAAAGAAGTGGCCCCATCTTTTGGGAAGGACAGCTTGAAACAGAATGCCTTGAAGGTGTGAATAAGCGTGTAGGGGAAATAATGCTTTCGATTAAGGCTTATGTCAGAGAAAACGAAATGCTTATGGAGGCTGTTTTTTTGCTAAACAAATACAAGATGGATTTCCTGCCGGTAGTGAGAAATGATGAAGTGGTTGGCATAATTCATCTTGATGATATTTTAAAAGAGATTTGTGGTATTATATTGAAATAAATGTTAAAAACATATTGATAATAATGTTAATATGGCATATCCTTCCCAAAACTTTTGCAAAAAAGGTTTAATGATGACAATAATAAAGAAATTATTAATTCCTCTTACAGATTATCCTCATATGCCTTACTGGGCAACCCTGGAAGAGGCGATTGTCCTGTTAAATTTTGCCCATGAATCGGGCTATCATACTGTTTTAGTATTTGATGAGTTTTATAAATTACTTGGAATGCTGGACGGCCGGGAAATACTCAGGGTGATCAATCCAAAATTCAAAAAACTTTCTCCTGATAAAGTTTCTTCAAAATGGAATGATATTATAAATTCTGCAAACGATAATCAATTTAAAAAGCCCATAAAAGATTTTATTTCCCCTTTTAACATGATGGTTGAGTCCACTGATCATATCCTGAAAGTAGCCTATCTATTACTTCAGCATAATCTTGATATAATACCGGTTAAAGAAGCAGGAAAAGTGTTAGGAGTCGTGCGAATGCATGATATATTCCATAAGATAACCGGGTCTATTCTTCAGTCTGAAAAGTAGTTGGGATTCAAAGAGGTTTGAAATGCGTCGTTTATTAAACATATTCAGAAGAAAGGTCGCTGCTCCCCAGCCTGTCTCGGATGATGGACAGATGTTCAAAGAAAGGTATTCTTACTTTAAAAAACTTCTCTCTGAAAACAACGCTGTTTTAGAGATCATGGCAGATATGGAGGAAAAGCTTTCAGGTGAATATATATTTGATATGAATTATGTCAGGACCAGTTGCAATAAACTGGTAGACAGTGTTCAGAATATTATTGTGAATCTTGATAAGCTCTCAAAAGGCAAATATCCTGTACTTTATTTTGCATTTGCAAGGATTAATTCAAAAATTGAGGCAACCCTTATTAACAAGATAGAGATTCCGGTAACAGATTTTGCCATACCCTTTGAATCAGTGACAAAGGAGATGGTTAACAGTGTTGGTGGTAAAAATGCAAATTTAGGTGAGATCAAAAACAGAGTTGGTTTGCCTGTTCCTGATGGCTTTTGCATAAGCGCTTATGCTTTTAAAAAATTTATTGAATATAATAAGTTAAAAAACAAAATTATTTTAAATTCAACTGATATGGGTGATATAGAGGGATTAAATAAAATCAGCAAAGAAGCTCATAACCTGATTATGGAATCTCAAATTCCTCCTGATATTGAGACCGGTATATTAAATGCTTTCTCAGAACTCTTCAGGAAAGCATCATCCAAAGTCAGCGAACCAACAGCCTCGGTTAGAAGTTCCGCTATATATGAAGATGCCGAGTTTACCTTTGCGGGTCAGTATAAAACCGCACTCAATGTTACCTCAGATAAACTTATAGAACAGTATAAAAAAGTTATTGCAAGTCTGTTTACCTCCAGAGCTATGTTTTACTACAAGACTAAAGGCTTTGAAGAAGATGATATGGTTATGGCAGTCGGTGTGGTTGAAATGATTGATGCCAGGGCAAGCGGGATTATGTATTCTCGTGATCCAAACAATGCTGAAAATGACAGCATTATCATTAATGCTGTCTGGGGTCTGGGCAAGTATGCGGTTGACGGGACGGTAAGTCCAAATATATATGTAGTTTCCAGAGATAAACCAGGGACAATTTTGGAAAAAACTACGCCCGCACAGGAGGTTATGCTCAAATGTGATTCCAGGGATGGTGCGGTTGAAGTTGAGGTTCCGGAAGAAAAAAGAGCAACTTCGTGTTTAACCGATGATCAAATAAAGTTTCTTGCCGATTATGCCCTGGTGCTTGAAAAACATTATGATAGACCTCAGGATATAGAGTGGGCTCTTGATGAGAATAATAATTTTTTTATTTTACAGACCAGGCCCCTCAACATTTTAAAAGAACAACCTGCCAAAAATATTCAGACAATTACAAAAGGTCATAAAATCCTGATAAATAAGGGACAGGTTGCATGCAAAGGCGTTGGTGCGGGAAAGGTTTTTTTTGTTAATAGAGAAGAAGATCTTGAAAAGTTTCCTGAAGGGGCTGTTCTTGTGGCCAAACACACTTCGACCGGGTTTGTCACTGTCATGAACAAAACCAGCGCAATTATTGCTGATGTCGGAAGCCCTACCGGTCATATGGCAACACTGGCCAGAGAGTATAAAATTCCTACTTTGCTTAATACTGTCATAGCCATGAAGACACTGGAAGCTGATAAGGAGATAACTGTTGATGCTATTAACGGGAACATTTATGAAGGACGCATAGATGAACTTGTTGAAGCGGGAAAAATGGATAACCCTTTCAAGGATACTGCGGTTTTCAGGGTCCTGCGCGAGCTGTTAAATAATATAGCTCCTTTAAACTTAATTCATCCTGAAAGTGAAAAGTTTAGCCAGGAGTATTGTGAAACTTTTCATGATATAACACGATTCGCCCATGAAGTATCAATGAAGGAGATGTTTAAAATAGTTGACAGCCCTGATATAAGTAAGCGGGAGGCTGTAAAACTTGAGGTTAAAATTCCACTTGAAATCTATATTATAGACTTGGGTGGCGGCATCAAAAGTGATTCAAAAAAAATAACGCCGGAACATATTCTTTCCATACCAATGAATGCCCTGCTAAAAGGTATGATGGCCATAGAATGGCCCGGCCCGCCACCGATAAATGTAAAGGGGTTTATGAGCGTTATTGCCAGTACTGCCATGCAGCCTCACTCTGAAAAGTTATTATGGGAACCCAGTTTTGCTATAATTTCCGGGGAATACATGAACTTTAACATCAGGCTTGGCTATCATATCCAGACTATTGAGGCATATGCCGGCGATAATATAAATGATAACTATGCCCGATTTTTATTTAGAGGCGGCGGCGCTTCTGTTGACAGACGAACCAGAAGAACCAGGCTTATTAAACAAATTTTAGAAATGATGGATTTCAATGTAAAAAGGACCGGAGACGTCCTTGATGCAAGTATTACCAAGTATGATAAATCAACTGTTTTGAAAAAACTTGGTATACTGGCTCATATGACAGCATACACAAAACAATTAGACATGACTCTTTTTAATGATGCCATGGTTGACTGGTATTTTAAAGAGTTTATCAAGAAACATTATGTTAAGTAAACCAAACTTGAAGCGTGTTAGGAACCTATGGGATGAACCTGTAGATCTTCACATATTTGATTTCAAAAGAATCCCCATCTATCCCCTTTACAAAAGGGGAGGGGAAATTTCATGATGAACTGGTTCTATGGATCACTTGTTTGGATTTTGAATTATTTTTCTGAAAAACTATAGACATTGGACAAATACGGCCATGAAGGCCAGGAGGTGGACCAAAAATGGCACCTAAGCTCACCACAAAGGAGGAGTTGTTAGAAGACAACAGGTTTCTTAACAGTGTTTTGAATGGGATCAGAGACCAGATTATGGTTGTTGATAAGCATTACAGGATAGAAGAAGTAAATAAGGCGTTTTTAGATAGAGTTGGTAAGCAAAAAAAGGAAATTATTGGCAGGCATTGTTATCATGTTCTTCATGATGAGGATAAACCTTGTAAAATTTCAAAACATTTCTGTCCGGTGCAGGAAGCATTCAATAGCGGCGAACCATACGAAGCGCTTCATACCCGTTATAAGTGTCGTAAGGTTTCATATTTTAGAATTATAGCCTATCCAATGCTGGATGAAAATGGATCTGTTACAAGGGTTATTGATATGGCCAGGGATATCACCCAGTGGAAAAAGAGCGGAGACCATCTGTATCATGTACAGAAATTAATATTTTTAGGTAAACTCGCGGCTGATCTGGCCCATGAATTCAATAATCCAATGGGAGTAATACTGGGCTTTGCAGATCTTCTTTTAGAAAAGATGGAGCCAGGGAGCAAAAATTACGATATGCTCAAAACCATAGAAAGACAAGGGCTAAATTGTAAAAAAATTGTTGAGAATCTGTTAAGCTTTGCGAGACATCCTGAAGAAAGTGACTATTCTGCTGACGTGAATGCAAGCATTGAAAAAGTGCTTTTAGTTGTTGAAAATATTTTGCTTAATGTGAATATTACCATAGTGAAGAACTATACAAAAGATCTTCCGAATGTAAGAGGAGATTCAAAACATCTTCAGCAGGTATTTATCAATTTGATTACAAATGCTGTTTCAGCCATGCAGGGAGGGGGGACTCTTACCATTTGCAGCAGGCTCGATACCTCCGGCAGTAAAGTAGAAATACTTTTCAAAGATACGGGATACGGTATTAAAAAAGAATACAGAGACAGGATATTTGATCCCTTTTTCACAACAAGAGATGTTGGAGAAGGGACAGGATTGGGACTTTCTGCCAGTTACGGTATAGTGTCAAAGTATGACGGGAACATAACCTTTGAGACTGCGACTGAAGAAGAAGATAAAGATAGAAAAGGCACAACTTTTAGTGTTGTTTTGCCTGTTGTTTTATTTGATGCCTGATGATTTTTTTCATATAAGCAGTATTTTCTTGAGGATAAAGTGTTGAAAACAAAAAGATATTATAAAGTAAAATACTTTAATACAAGAAGAGCTATAGGCATTTTAGGCGCTCTCATCATTGTGCTTCTTATGGTAGCTGTATATTATGGACTGACCAGCGCCAGGCATATGAAAGAGATTATTTGTGAGGATTTTAATCAGCAGCAACTGGTATTAGCCAGGTATGCTGCCGCCAGCATGGAACATAGCCTGGATTATATTCAGCGTGAGCTGTCACTTTTAAACCTTTCTCCTTCAATTCAATATCTTGAAAATGTTTCATGGGCACGGCGGACCAATATAACTTTATCTGCTGTTAAGCATGAAGGAGTATTTGAAATAAAACTCATACCTCAAAGTGGAAAGACAGCGCATATTGTCGATAATAGAGGGGCATCCCTTGTTATTCAAGGTGATTTTACAAATACGGATTATTTTAAATGGGCACTCAGGAAAGAAAATAAAAATAGAATTTATTGGTCTGAAATCAAGAGAACGAGTCCCCAGCATCCTGACAAACTTGTCATGTATTTGGCTACTCCTACTTATGAAGAATCAGTTGACGAGGCGCATCCAGTAGCTACAGGATGTCTTGCCGGAGTACTTATATTTAGTCTTGACATAACTTATTTGGTTAAAAAGGCTACTCAAGACATAATAATGGGTAAAACAGGATATGCATGGGTTATAGATAAAAACGGCAAGTTCATCCATCATCCACAAAGAGACTTTATCGGAGAGGATGCATTTAAAATTCGTGGGATGAAAAAGCCCAAAATATCTTTTGCCAAAATTAATATGATTCAAAAAGAAAGAATGCTTAAAGGCAAGGAAGGCACAGGTCAGTATAGCTCCGGATGGCACCGTGGAATAGAAATTGAAATGGAAAAATTAATTGCATACGCGCCTGTTTATCATCACGGTGAGTGGTCCTGGTCTGTAGCTGTAGTATCACCAATGAGCGATGTTGAGGGTGTTATTCATTCAGTATATATACGCCAGTTTTATATCCAGGGAACTATAGTCCTGGCCATTATTCTGGGCTGCATGTTTGTGATCGGCTTTGAGAGACGTTGGACCTATGCCCTGGAAGAAGAGGTAAGGGAAAAAACAAAAAGCCTGGCGAAGTTTTTAGAAAAGCTTAAAAAATCGGAAGAGAAATACAAGACTCTTGTCGAAAGCGCGCAGGACTTGATATTTACGGTTGATGAAAACGGAAAGCTTCTATCTATGAATAAGTGCTCGGCAATTTTTTTTAAGGACACCCCGGATAATTTAACAGGAAAAAATATATATGATCTTTTTACTGAAGAGAGTGCAAAATTAGAGATGGGTTTTATTGAACAGGTGTTCAAAACCGGAAAAAATATAAATGTTAAACATCCTGTTAAAGTTGATAATCTCGATTATTGGTTTTCCAGCAACTTTGTTCCCCTTATGGATGAATCCGGGAGAGTTTATGCCTCTCTGGGTATTTCAAGGGATATTACAGAACGTAAAAAACTGGAGGAAGAACAGATATATAATACAGAGAAATTGGCTTCACTTGGAAAACAGACTGCCGGTGTTGTCCATGAACTCAATCAGCCCATAGCGATAATTTTAGGTTTTGCAGATATTCTTTTGGAAAAAATAGAGCCCGGCAAGAATCATGAGATTCTTGAAACAATAGAAAGACAGGCTCAAAATTGCAAAAAAATTGTAGAGAACGTTCTAGGCTTTGCCAGACATCCGGATAAAATCGAATATTCATCAAATGTAAACGAAAGCCTTGCAAGAGTGCTTTCCGTGGTTGAGAATATTCTGGTTACAGAAAAGATAACTTTAGAAAAGAATATCGCTAAAGATCTGCCTGCTGTTAGAGGAGATTCAGGCCATCTGCAACAGGTTTTCATGAATTTGATCACCAATGCTGCTGCTGCTATGAGAGGGGGAGGTGTTTTAACTGTTTCTACCAGATTAAATTCCTCCGGCAATAAGGTGGAAATTATTTTTAAAGATACAGGACACGGTATTAAAAAAGAATACAGAGACAAAATACTTGATGCCTTTTTTACAACAAAAAAGAGAGGGGATGGCACCGGCCTGGGGCTTTCGGTCAGTTATGGCATTGTAACCAGGTATGGTGGAGACATAAAGTTTGAAACAGTGTCTGAAGAAGAGGACAGGGAGAAAAAGGGCACGGCTTTTATAGTAACCTTTCCGGTTGTCTCCTCAAAGGAACAGGCTATTTAATAGTATAGGAATTTCCATTAATCTGATAAGCTTAACAGCTCGCCCGAAGGGTGCTAATTCAAAAAGGAGGTATGATGGGTGCAAATATTTTAGTTGTGGATGATGAGCTGGATATGCTTGCTCTTCTTGCCATGATTATTTCAGAAAAGACAGAACACAAAGTAACGACTACCAATAATCCTTTGGAGGTAGTTCAATTTGTAAAAGAAAGAGAATATGATCTAATTATAAGTGACTTAAAAATGCCAGGTATGGATGGCTTAGAACTTATTGTTGAGATAAGAAAGATAGATCAATATATCCCTATATTAGTTATTACGGCTTATGGTTCTAATGAGTCCGCGGAAAATGCAATAAACAAAGGAGCCTATGATTATATTACAAAACCATTTCGTAAAGAACAGATATTAATTGCAATTGATAGAGCCCTGGAATGGAAGAATATGAGAAAGGAAATTAGAGAGCTAAAGGAGAAGAAGTAATACTACTCAGGTGGATAGGCTGAAGGCTGTTAGGAAAAAACACATTAAAAGCCATGTTTGATGCAAGAATCAGATATTTCGCCAAAGTACGGCAATCGTGCTCTTCTGACCCCTTCAGTCTTCAGCCTGAACTACGTGAGTATTTTCAATTCCCTAATTGCAGGGTCAACTAGATATGACCCTGCAATTAAAAATTTATATGATGTTAATTGGGCTTAATGCTCCAGCCTCAGTCCCCATCCTTCAAACATGAAAAGAATGGAAAAACCATACCACAGCGTGTAACCCACATAGAAGACCAGAGAAAATATAACAATCCCTATCTTATCACCAATGTTTTGGGGCTCGATTTTATAGTAGTTATAGGAAGTTTCAACAACCTTCTTTATAACCGATGCAACTACTTTGGCTTCTTTGAACAACTTCTGCTTTTTTAGATCCTTATCTGCTGCCTTTAAAGCCTTGTGCCAGTTATAAAGAACCTGCCTCTCATTATAACCATATTTGTTTGAGACCGTTGTTCCGTCATTATTATACATGTTGTCTGAATCTTTCAGACAATTTGCAAGCATATTGCCAAGATCGCCGGATACATTAAGCTGAGCACCTGATACTTCTGCTGTTGCTTCGGCCTCCGTAAACAGAGCTGCTGTCTGTTGTGCCTGGTTTTCGTCCGCCATTTTTAGAGTCATGTTTACATTATTTCCTACAAACGTGTCTGTTTCTTCCTTTACCTTGGGGATATAATAGGCCGAGCCTTTTGATATGGAGTTATACAGATCATCCAGATATTCCATGCCGTTCTGGCCATTAAAAACAGGTGAAAATATTATAAAAAGAACAACAAAAAACCCTACAAATAATGCAAAACCACCGTAAAATTCCTTTTTATTGGCAATCATGATTACACCTCCTCTCCCTTAAGTTTTGGAATGTTGGTCAGAAACGTTCCAATTACCCAGACAGAAAACGCTCCTATGACAATGAAAAATGCCCACACACCTATGCTTTCAAGAAAGCCGGCGGTTCCCGGATCAATTTTAATGACATCCATTGCTCCCAGCTTAGCCGGCAAAGCAAAGATACGATTAACAAAACCAGCCAAAACTGCCATTGCATAAAAGCCGCGGATTGTGATGCCCGGAACAACTTTGGTAACCAATGCACCGATCTGAATACCCAGCAGTGATCCAAGGAGCATGCCCATGGCAAGCGTATAGAAGATAAAGCCGTAAATAGCATACTGGCTTATTGAGGCATAACCTGCTGTAAAAACAATCTGGAAAATATCGGTTCCAACCGTTGTCATAGAGGAAACACCTAAGACATAAACAAATATGGGGAAAGTCAGAAAGCCGCCGCCAACGCCCATAATTCCTGCTGCAAGTCCGACAAGCGCACCGCTAGCTACTAAAAATACCCATGAGATACTCCGCCCCCCCGGCACAAGGTCAAAATCAAATTTAACCAAAGGAGGTATTTTAAGAGCCTGGAGTTTTTGAGGAAGACCGCCCATGTCGGCTCCTTCGCTTTTTCCGCCATGTGCACCCTCATCTGCTGCACTAGGGGCCTTTCTGGCCTTAAGAAAGTCTAACAAAGAATAAATACCCAGAAAACCCAGCATAAGTGAATAAACAGTTGTGATAAAGGCATCGCTCAAAACCGGGTTGATCTCGTAAAGCACGCGGTTAAGTACTCCGCCGGCAGTTGCGCCTACGATAGCGCCTATCAGAAAGACTATGGCTAAAGGTACTGAAACATTTCCTAATTTTCTGTGAATTACGCTTCCCATTATTGCTTTGGCAAAGATGTGAAAGAGGTCGGTACCAACGGCCAGGATACCCTTGATTCCTGCGCTCATCAGGGCTGGAGCGATGATAAAACCGCCACCAGCACCAATACAGCCGGTAATCAGGCCGGCGCCCATACCGATAAGAATTGATACTATAAAAATACCTGTACTGTAAAAGGCAGGGCTGTATGCTTTTTTGCCTCCAAGCAGTTCGGGAAGAGCGCTGCCCACCTGATCAGCAAATGCAATAGTTCCCAATATAACAGGGATGGTAAGCAAACCCAGTATAATAAGCCGCTTTCTGTCGCCAAGTATTGTATTGGAAACATTAAGCTCCCATTTTGCATGGGCTCTAGCGCCCATCATCATAAAACTGCCCAAATGTTTAAAGAAACTCATAATAATATTTCTCCTTTTCCTCTGGTTTTATTTTATGTACATTTTTTTTATGTACAGAATGACTATCCACAGTATAGCTGTCTTATTTTATCCCCTCCCTTCTTTATTGCACCCTTATTGCTCTATAAACTTTCAGATAAATAATTTCACTGCGTTATCAGTCGTCGACGTATAACTAGTACGCCTTCCTCCTTCTAGCCTTGTGAAATTAATTATCTGAAAGTCTATATAATAATTTTACGTCCCTGTCTGATAATAATTTTTGCTGCTTTTTTTTTCAAATCGCCTTCTAATCCAATTACTTTAAGAGCGTCATCCAATTTTATCATACCAACAATTTTATCTTTACTCGCCACAGCAATACGGTTGAGATCATTTTTAAGCATGACTTCAATCGCATCTGTAATCTTATCATCTACAGAAACAGATGATTTTTTAGAAAGATTCGGATCCATAAGAAGAGTAATTTCTTTAACTGTTAGTTTTTCCATCATATTCCTGTTTTGAATTTATACCTCGGAAGGTTATAAATTGCGATTTTTGCGGTGAGCAATGAGCATCAAGAGCAAGGCGCGAAGGTGCCCAATAGCAAGAGCTATTTCAAGCCTGAGCAACACAGCTATTGATGTTCATGGCCAGCGAAAAATCGCAATTTATGGCCTTTCGAGGTAAAATTACACATAGTGAGATATGAGAAGATATTAAAGCAATACAGATGCCAAAAAAACAGCTAAGATGAATAAATTTTAATTGCTTGTAATAATTGTTAATTACTTATTAATTTCAAAAATTGTGTTCGGATTTTAATTTTTTTGTAAACTATTAGATTACAGTAATTGGTGTACAGGGATGAAGATTTGACAGATAGATTATGAAATATCAATAAGTTAGGATGGTGAAATAATTAGTTTACATCTGGATAATAGCAGAGCTTCACTCTTTATCCAATCCAAAAGCTGAGTGAAGGACACGAACCGCCAGTTCCGCGTACTTTTCTTCAACTACACAAGATATCCTGATTTCTGAAGTGCTTATCAGTCTGATATTAATATTTTCATGGGAAAGAGTAGAAAACATTTTTGCGGCAACTCCAGAGTGACTCTTCATACCAACACCGGTAACAGATATCTTTGCGATATTTTCGGCTGACAACACCTCTTCTGCTTTAATTTCTTCAGCTACTTTTTCCGATATTTCAAGTGCTCTATTGTAATCAGTTTTTGCAACCGTGAAGGTAAGGTCGGTCAGACCTCCTGCACGAGTATTTTGAATTATCATGTCAACAAGAATGCCTGACTCTGCAAGGGGAGAAAAAATTTTTGCTGCGATACCCGGCTGATCGGGAACTTTTTTCAGGGTTATACGTGCTTCATTTTTATTACAGGTTATGCCTGATACTACAAGATGTTCCATCTCAGAATTTTCATTAACAACCATAGTTCCCTCCTCCTCACTGAAAGATGATCTAACATGCACTGGGACGTTATATTTTTTTGCAAATTCAACCGAACGAATCTGCAAGACTTTGGCTCCAAGGCTCGACATCTCCAGCATTTCATCATAGGATATTTTGTCGAGCTTTCTTGCTTTTTTGCAAATATTTGGATCAGCAGTATAAATTCCGTCAACATCAGTATAAATTTCACATATATCAGCTTTTATTGCTGTGGCTATTGCTACAGCAGATGTATCTGAGCCTCCGCGTCCAAGAGTCGTGATGTTTCCATCAGGGTCGCAACCCTGGAATCCAGCAACAACCACTATGTTATTTTTTTTAATAAGTTTTTTTATACGGCCGGCTCCTATGTCAACAATACGCGCACTACCAAAATTGCGGTTAGTTAAAACTTCTGCCTGATATCCCAGCAATGATTCTGCAGGGTAGTTCATTGATTTTAATGTTATGGATAGAAGGGCTGCGGTTGTCTGCTCTCCTGTGGCCAGCAGAACATCAAGCTCACGCCTTTCGGGAGAGCCGGTAATCCGGCCGGCCATATTGAGAAGACCGTCTGTGACACCAGCCATTGCCGAAAGGACTACAACTACATTATTTCCCTTATCAAAGGTTTTTGCAACTCGTTTTGCAACATCGCGTATTCGCTCAAGATCAGCTACAGAAGTGCCGCCGTATTTTTGAACAATTAATCCCATGTTTTCTCCCTCAGCCCATGCGCAGCTATACTGATTTTTCGTGATTCATTATTCAATATATCTATATGAATTGCCAAATATTCCAGAAGAAGATTTTTCGGAAGTTTATCTGCCCATTCGATAGCTATAATTCCGTCACTGCGGAGTATTTCGTAAAGCCCGATATCATCAAAATCAGCATAATTTTCTATGCGATAAAGGTCAACATGAAATAAATGATATCGACCGGGATATTCGTTTATCAAAGTGTAGGTTGGGCTTGTTATATAATAATTATCCGGGACATCAAGACCTTTAGCTAAACCTTGAACAAATGTAGTTTTTCCGCTTCCAAGGTCGCCGGTTAAGGCCAAAACAGTTCCCGGATCAAGGTGTTTTCCTGTTTTTTCCCCAAGAGCCCGAGTTTCATCAAGAAAATTGGTTATTATTTGGACTTGTTTGTTAATCATTAATAAAATGCTGTATCTGCCCTGGTATGGCGGTCATAACTTCCGTTGCCAGAAAACCAAAGGGAGCCATATTTTTTTGCAGCGTATCAGCGGCAGCTCCGTGTAAATAAACGCCCGCATGAGTGGCTGATTCAGGAGAATATCCCTGTGCAATAAAGCCTGCAATAATTCCGGTTAGCACATCCCCCATGCCTCCGGAAGCCATCCCTGGATTGCCGGTGGGATTGATGAAGACTTTTCCATCAGGGTGAGCAATTACAGTTCTAGCCCCTTTAAGAACAACATGAACTTTAAATTTTTTTGCAAAATTCCTGGCGCAATTTATCCGATCCTTCTGAATAAAGCTAACAGGCCTGCCTATTAATCTTGACATTTCTCCAGGATGTGGGGTCAATATTACCGGATTTTTCAAGTTTTTTAGTATATGGATGTTATCAATAAGATTATTTAAACCGTCTGCGTCAATTACAACCGGCATACTGCATTCCTGAATAATACGAATAACAAGATTTTTAGTACAGGAAGCAGTTCCAAGTCCAGGCCCAACAACAAGGCACTTTTTACCGGCAATCAGATCCATAATTTCGTCGAATGCCGATTCATCAAGCATGCCGCCTTCGGCTTCTGGAAGAGGGCTCGTCATTACCTCAAGAACCTGGCTTTCTAAAACAGGGTTTAAACTTTTTGGTATTCCGAGAGATACAAGTCCTGCGCCTGAACGCATTGCCGATATTGCCGTCATGGCTGCTGCGCCGGTTTTGCCGGTCGAACCTGCGATAATCAAGAGATGGCCAGTATTGCCTTTATGGGCGTCAGGTAATCTTTTTTGCAGCGCAGCCCTGACCATCTCAGATGTAAGAAGGACTTGTTTGGGCTTTACATTATCAACAATATAGTTAGGTATTCCAATATCTACTATTTCGAGATTTCCGGTATAAGTTGCTCCTGGAAAGATTAAATGACCTGTTTTGGCAAATGCAAAGGTCACTGTTGTATGTGCTTGGATACAGGTGCCGCAAGGCTGCCCTGTGTCTGCATTAAGCCCGGAGGGTATATCTACTGCAAAAATAGGTTTCTCTAAACTGTTAATAAACTCGATAATTTTTCGGAAATATCCTTTGACATCCGATTTTAGTCCGGTTCCAAGTATGGCATCAATCCATATATCTTGACAAAGCATAGAAATTTTGTGCTTAGAAAATGATTTTTGATCCGGCATTTCTATTACGTGAATATCAAGAGGGGCTAAAATGTTTAAGTTTTCAGCAGCATCGCCTTTAACCATAGATTTTTCGGCAAGAAGATATACGGTCACGCTTGCGCCTTTTTGAGAAAGATATCTGGCCATTACAAAACCGTCTCCGCCGTTATTCCCGCGTCCCGCTACAATGCCGATCTTTTTGTTAATAAGACCTTTAAATTGTTTTAATAGTATTTGTGTTGCACCCAGGCCGGCATTTTCCATAAGGACTCTACCGGGAAGACCATATGATTCAATGGTCTGTTTATCCATTTCCTGCATTTCACCAGCAGTTACAAGATACATGTTGTGCTCCAAACCATGCCCTATTTCCAAATCCCCTAAGGAACGTGGCCGAATTAACTTCCACAAGTAGGCGCATAGATTTGGGCCAAATTTGTTCGATCTCAGATCACAAAAGTTGATGTAATAGCGAGCTATTTCAATATTTTTGGGATTTGAGATTGGGCAAAGGTGGCCTGAATCTGTGATGCATAGTTGTGGAAGTTATTTCGTCCACGTTCCTAAAGCTCTTTAATAAGCGTCGACATTTCTTTGACAGCTCTTTCCATTCCAACAAGCACAGCTCTTGAGATTATGCTGTGGCCTATGCTGAATTCATCAATTTCATGCAGGCCATTGAAAGCCTTTATGCTATTGTAACATATCCCATGACCAGCATTTATCTTTAGCTTCAGTTTGTGGGATAGTTTGACAGCATCAACAATTTTGTCAAAAGCTTGGCCCCTTTTTTTGGGTGTTGTTGCGTCACAAAAAGTTCCTGTATGAATTTCAACAGTTGAGGCATTTATCTTATGTGCGAGTTTGATTTGTTCGGGTTCCGGATCTATGAAAATACTTACAGGAATACCATTGTCTTGGAGTGAGCCAACGGTTTCAGCAACTGAGTTTTTGTGGACAAAAAGATCCAGTCCACCTTCGGTTGTAATCTCTTCCTTATGTTCAGGTACAAGCGTTACAAGATCAGGCTTTATATCAAGAGCTATACCAACCATTTCAGAAGTTGAAGCCATTTCCAGGATGAGTTTGGTCTGAACAACTTTTCGCAAAATCCTGACATCCCGATCCTGTATGTGGCGCCTGTCTTTTCTCAAATGAACAACAATTCCATCAGCTCCGGCCAGTTCAGCCAACACAGCCGCTGCCACAGGTTCCGGGTAGCTGACTTTTCTGGCTTCTCTTAAAGTAGCAACGTGATCAACATTTACAGCTAGTCCTGCCATTATTGAACCCTCCAATAGAAGGGGCGATCACAAGAATCGTCCCTACCGGTTATATTTTTTCTATCAATTTCATAAGTTCTTCACTCTTTTTTTCCATTTTAAGAGCTTCTTGCTCCGTTGTTTCATGATCATAGCCAAACAAGTGAAGAATTCCGTGAATCAAAAGCTGTATAAAACGTTCTTCCATACTGATCCCCGCATTTACTCCTTCTTGATAAGCGGTTTCAACAGATATAACCACATCGCCCAACAATTGAGGCGAGATGTTTGCAAATTTGCCATCACGCATGGGGAAGGTTATAACATTGGTAGGGCCATATCGATTGAAATATTGTTTGTTTAGAGCCTCTATCAGGGGATCATTAACGATCAGGATGGAAAGTTCTCCATCAGGACAATCCAAGGCGTTTAAGACGGCCTGAGCCTTCTTCTGTATCATTCCTGGAGAAATTTTGTGTTTTTTTTGCCTGTTGTCTATCAGGATTTTCATCTTTAACCTTTCCATTGATAGAAGAGAATTTTTCAGGATAATCTATGCGGTGGTGATGTATGCCGCTTAATATTCTATTAAAAGATTTCGCTATCTTATGCAAATCTTTTAATGTTAATTCGCAATCGTCAATCTGTCCATCAGAAAAAATTTTGTTTATAAGGTTTTGTACAAGGCCCTGAATCCTTGATGGCGTGGGATTATCTAGAGCTCTTGAGGCAGCTTCAACAACATCTGCAAGCATGACAAGCCCTGCTTCCTTGGTCTGAGGTTTTGGACCGGGGTATCTGAAATTGTCTATTTCTACAGCATCCTCTCCTTTTTGTTTTTTGGCTTTTTCGTAAAAGTAGGTGATCAGGCTTGTACCATGGTGTTGTCTTATAGTGTCGATTATGGCTTGGCCAAGTTTATTTTGTCTCGCCATCTCAACACCTTCTTTTACATGAGCAACTAATATATGTTTTGACATGGAAGGAGCAAGTTTGTTGTGTTTGTTTTTGCCATTTTTCTGGTTTTCGATAAAATACAAAGGCTTTTTTATTTTGCCAATATCGTGATAATAGCCGCAAGCTTTAGCAAGTAATGGATTTGCATCAATTTCAGTCGCTGCTGCTTCAACCATGTTGCCTACAATAACAGAATGGTGATAGGTGCCGGGAGCCTCTATCATTAGCCGGCGAAGAATCGGTCTTTCGAGATTTGCAAGTTCAAGAAGCGTGATATCTGTTGTATAGCCAAATGCTATTTCTACAAGAGGGGCAATACCAGTTGTAACGATTCCGGCTACGATACCACCCATAAAGGCAAAAGCCCATACCTCTATCATTTTAAAACCTGAAAAGCCTGAAATATAAACAGCAATTGCAGTTGAAAGTACCACATTTAGTAATCCTATCTTTAATCCAGCCTTAATAAATACTTTACGTTCCCTGCAATTCTGTAACCAGTAAGCTGCCATTGTGCTGTTAAGCAGGAAATAGATAAAAATTTCAAATCTGTTTTGAAAAATTACTGCTGTACATGCAGCAGCCAGCAAGGCAAAGGGTATTGCAATATCAAGACCCAGAAATAAGCATATAATCATAGCGCCAGATGCAATAGGAATACCGAAAATAATTGATGAAGGAGAAATTGCAAAAGTTGAGTTTTGGGTCAGTGCTTCAGATATTGGTGCAGATACTCTGGCAAGCAATAAAATGATTATAAGTATACAGGCCATAGCCATTAGATTTTTATTATGATTACGTGCAAACCGGCTGTTATGATTAATATAAAGAGTGTAAGTTAAGACAAGCAGGCACAGCATTATCATAGCTGCACCAATACTTATTGCCAGAATACGTTCTTTTTTTATTTGCAGCAGCAGGTTTTTGAGTTTTAAGAGCTGAATTTTGGTTATTATTTCACCTTCGCGAAGAAGCATTTCTCCTGTTTTTATTTTGTAAAAAACCGGCTTGATTTCTGCAGCAGCTTTTTTTTTTCGTTCTTCGGTTTCATTTGTGTTTAGAGTTATATTGGGCTGTATTAGTTTTTGGACAAAATCTACAATAAGATTGACCGAATTGTAGTTCAGGTCTTTGAGCATGGGCTGACCAATAACTCTTACCATTGTTTTTGCCTGGTCAGAACCATAGAATGATTTAAGATTATAAATAATTTTTTCGGTTTTTGTTTCAACATCCCATAACATTATCCCTTTATCTGATTCTTTAAGAAAAATATCTTTGTTAATGATAACTCCATTATTTATTATCTCTGTTAGAATCCTGGAAATAAGATTGGCGATATTACTTGAAAACTTTTCTTTAATAAGAATTTTATATGCATCATCGCTCACCGTTATGCCGATTTTCCCCTCAAAGTTTTCTTTGAGGTGCCAGAGTTGTTCATTTAGCGATTTTATCTCTTTATCTGTTTCAACTGAATTAAGTTTTGATTCTTCATTTGGAGAAGCTTTTTCCCGGTTTTTTTTATATGCTTCGAAAGCATTGCTGAGCTCAGAGAAAGCTTGTTTTATATTCTGGCTAAGTTTTAGGCTAAGAGACGCATCGATATCGTAAACATTTAAAATTTCTTCGACAGCCTTTTTACGGTTTCTCTCTGTAGCTTCTTCATCTTCAATAAGAAAATTTTTTGGTGCTTTAATATTTCTTTCAGCAACATCTCCTAACTTATAGGAATGTTTTGTTGTTATAAGAGTCGGATAAAGGATAATGGTAAATATTATGGTAAAACCTATTAGAATGAACCATCTAATAGATTTGCTTGAGGCAAAAAAATTTCTAATTGCTTTATTCTTTTTTTCTATATTCATATGGGATTTATTGTGTTATTTTTTTACTTGCTTCCAGCACTTCATACGCATTGATAATTTTCTGAACTAATTTATGCCTAACCACATCTGTTTTTGAAAAAAAAACAAACTTTATTCCATCTATTCCCTGCAAAATATTTTTTGTTTCTATAAGTCCGGAAGATTTATTAACTGGAAGATCTGTTTGGGTGATATCGCCGGTTATTACGGTCTTGGAATTAAATCCTATTCGGGTCAGGAACATCTTCATTTGTTCAGAAGTTGTATTTTGTGCTTCATCTAAAATAATAAAAGCATCATTTAAGGTTCTTCCACGCATAAAAGCAAGAGGTGCTACTTCTATAACTCCTTGATGCATGAGATTGGAAACCTTTTCATAGCGCATCATATCGTGAAGTGCATCATAAAGAGGTCTTAGATACGGATCAATTTTTTCCGTCAGGTCACCAGGCAAAAAACCCAGAGTCTCACCAGCTTCAACTGCCGGCCTCGTGAGAATTATTCGGTTTATCTGTTTTTTTGAAAGAGCTGAAACAGCCATAGCCATAGCCAAATATGTTTTGCCTGTTCCCGCGGGCCCTATTCCAAAAACCATATCATAATTGCGGATAGCATCAATGTATTCTTTTTGCGCACGATTTTTGGGCGTAATAAAGCGTTTTTTTGATGTAATGAACACTTTATCCAGAAAGATATCTTTAAGCTTGATATTATCATCAGAACAAAGAGCCCTTATCGCATAATCAATATCGCTGGGATATACAGGAAGCTTTTCCTTTAAAAGACCGTAAAGCTGGTTGAGTATGTTTTTGGCCAGGTTTGTTGCAATGCTGTCGCCCTGAATAATAACAGTGCTGCCTCTTGCGTGGATCGTAATGCCTATTGCATCTGCAATTTTTTGAAGATTATCGTTATGTTCGCCGAAAAGCTGTTTTGTCAGATCTATATCTGAAAAAGACAGTTTTATCTGCTTATTACTTGAGTTTTCATCCATATTGCGTTTTATAACGTATCATAACTTTTTTAGATAATGCAAACTGCATTTTAGGAACGGGGACGAAATAACTTCCCCAAGTAGGCGCATAGATTTGGGTCAGATTTGTTTGATCTCAAGTCACAAAAGTTGATGGAATAGCCTATCTATTTTGATATTTTTGTGATTTGAGATCGGGCAAAGGTGGCCTGAATCTGTGATGCATAGTTGGGGAAGTTATTTCGTCCCCGTTCCTTACCGGGAATAACTGAGGAACAGGTATAACTTCCCCGTTCCTAAAGTCTTCAAATAAAAACACCTTGACTCATAATATCCGCTTTGTTAATTTAATTACAGGTCACGTTAATAATAGTCAATATGGCGCAATATTTTTGACAAAAAGCCTAAGGAACGTGGACGAAATAACTTCCACGTTCCTAATTTCTAGTTTAGGAGTCAGATTAAATGGAAATGGTTATTTTTTTTTGTTGCTGCCAATTGAGAACTTACTCTAAAAGGACGCGATGAATCAGTTTGATATTTTGATTATAATTATTTTTGGATTTTGCCTGATAAGAGGTTTTTTTAGAGGCTTTATCAAGGAAGTATCTTCGGTAATAGGTGTTTTGGGAGGATTTTATGCAGCTTATACCTATTACATGGATTTTGCAAAACTATTATCAGGATGGATTCCAGATAAATCGTACCTTTATATAATTAGTTTTTTGATTGTTTTTTGTGGAGTTTTTTTTATTATCAGCATTATTGGAGTGGTAATCAAATATATTCTAAATATTGCTTTTTTAGGCTGGATTGATCGTATCTGCGGAGCTGGATTTGGTATAATTAAGGCAACATTAATTACTTCTATTTTGCTGATAGCTCTTACCGCCTTCCTTCCAAAGGGGGCACCGATAGTCAAAGACTCTATGCTTTCTCCACATGTTTCAGTTATTTCTGAAAAGATGGCTAAAGTAATTCCTAAAGATATGAAACATCAATTTGTATCTAAAATTGAGGAATTAAAAAGGGCATGGAAAAAAAGCTAAGGAACGTGGACGAAATAACTTCCTCAAGTAAGCACACAGATTTGGGTCGAATTTGTTTGATCTCGGATCACAAAAGTTGATGGAATAGCGAGCTATTTCAATATTTTTGGGATTTGAGATCGAACAAAGGCGGCCTGAATCTGTGATGCATAGTTGTGGAAGTTGTTTCGTCCACGTTTCTAAGGAACGTGGACGAAATAAAAATATAATGGGAGTGACTGTCCGTTAATATGATTGCTATTATTGACTACGATGCAGGTAACCTTGCAAGTGTGGAACGGGCTGTTTCATATTTAGGTTTTAAGTGCATTGTTACAAATAACATAAAAACAATAAACAGTTCGGAGCGAATAATATTTCCTGGAGTCGGTGCTGCTGGTGCTGCTATGGACAGTTTGAAACGTCTTGGGCTGGATTCACTTATAAAACAAGCAGTTATTGACGGCAAACCAATGCTTGGCATATGTCTCGGCACTCAGATAATTATGGAATATAGCGAAGAAAATGAAACGCCTTGTCTTAAGATAATAGATGGATTTGTTAAGGCATTTCCGTCGGATATTAAATCCAAAGATGGCAGCCGGTTAAAAATTCCTCACATGGGGTGGAACGGCCTGGAAAACATTAAAAAACATCCGGTTCTTTCGAATTTACATGAGGAGGATGAATTCTACTTTGTTCATGGATACTATCCAAATCCGAACGATTCAGAACATATTCTGAGCACAACAGATTACGGAATTTCTTTTGCATCAATGATCGGATTCAATAACATAATTGCCACCCAGTTTCATCCTGAAAAAAGCGGGAGACCGGGGCTGTCTTTACTGAAAAATTTCTGTATGTGGAATCCAAGTTAGAGCCTTTCGGGCGAGTTTTTAACTGATAGCTGATAAACTAAGGAACGTGGACGAAACAACTTTCCCAACTATGCATCACAGCTTCAGGCCGCCTTTGTTCGATTTCAAATCCCAAAAATATTGAAATAGATAGGCTATTCCATCAACTTTTGTGATTTGAGATCGAACAAATTTGACCCAAATCTGTGCGCCTACTTGGGAAAGTTATTTCGTCCACGTTCCTAAGGAGGCCAAGTTATGAGAGAAAATATCTTATGGAAAACAGCGGCAGTAATTTCATTAATGATTTTTCCGGCTTTAGTTTTTGCCAATAACCAGCCTGATGATGCTAAAAAGAATGAGATATTAAAGCAGGCATATAGTATTCAGGTGCCTTTTATTAAAAATATGGGTCAAATAAAAAGTAAAGATGTCAGCTTTTATGCCAAAA
>JABZFQ010000107.1 GCA_014237365.1 Desulfobacteraceae bacterium
ATTCTAATGGATTACCCCATTAATTCGCGATGAACCGAAAAAAATGAAGCGAGCCTGTAGTACCTGTGGCTGTAACATGCTAATAAAATTGATCTTTTTTTTAAAGTGCGAAACTAAGGATAGGATGGATAAACATGAGAATATGGATTGATTTAGCTAATTCACCTCACATTCTGTTTTTCAAACCAATAATAAGCGAACTAGAAAGACAGGGAAATATTGTTTATGTAACCCATAGAGATTTTGCACAAACGACTAAGCTTTGCGGCATTTATGGTATTGACTCTAAATGTATTGGCTCACATGCAGGTCAAGGGATAGCAAAGAAAGTGTTTAATATTCTAAATAGGGCAATAAAATTATTTGCATATGCAAAGGGAAAAAGAATAGATCTTGCCGTTTCCCACAATTCATATGCACACTGTATTGCATCTGAAATGATTAGAACACGTTACATTACATTAATGGATTATGAATATCAGCCGGCTAATCACATAAATTTCAGGCTGGCAGATCGTATTTTGGTTCCTTTTACCTTTGATGTTGAGGAAATAAAGAAATATGGTGCAACCAATAGAAAAGTTATTAAATATCCTGGTTTGAAAGAGGAGGTATATTTATGGGGATTTATTCGTGATGGGAGATTTTGGCAAAGCGAGTTTCCTGATTTGGATTCAAATAAAATCATGTGTACTATTAGACCTCCAGCTACAATGGCGGCATATCATGATTTTGAAAACCCCATTTTTTATGATTTAATAAAATATTTATTAAAGATGACAAATATTCAAACTGTCATGTTTCCACGTACACCGGCTCAACGTGAAAAACTCAAAAATGTTTTTCCGAAACTTTATATGCCCCAACAATCTGTAAATGGTGCGCAACTTATTGCCAATTCCGATTTAATAATATCAGCAGGTGGCACTATGAACAGGGAGGCATCAGTTCTAAATACACCGGCATATTCAGTGTATGCTGGGGAAATAGGGTCAGTAGACAAATATCTTATTAAGGAAAATAAAATTACCTTAATTAATTGTAAAGATGATTTTCAAAAAATTCTATTTCAGAAAAAAACGCAAGGTGATATCAAAGTTAAGCGAAAGGTTTTCGATTTTATCATTGAACAGATATTGAGGGACGCTAATATACATAGATAGAAAAATAAGTACAGGAGAGGGAGCCATGGAAACGATAAAATATACGACGAGGATTAGAGGAAATGAAGTGTTTTTACCTGACAGTATTTTTAAAAAAATTGATCAGGATTGTGACATTGAGATTGTTTTCAGGCCGTTAATTTTTACCTGACAGTATTTTTAAAAAAATTGATCAGGATTGTGACATTGAGATTGTTTTCAGGCCGTTAACTTTTTCAGTTTCAACTTCAATAAACACTGATCAGGTTATAGAAAAAATTACAGATAAAATAAATAAAAAATATAAGAAGCTTAATATAAAGGTCAATAAGAAGCTGAAAGCTCTCGCAGGGATATCATCAAATATTAATAAAAAATATTTAAAATATTCTGATGATGAAATTCTGGCTATGGAGAGAATGAAAAAACATATGGAACCAGGAGAGATTGTTGAAAGTCTTTATTGATACAAATGTGCTGATTGATGTTGCTGTCAGGATTGATAAATACCCAGACAGCTTTGCTTTGCTTAATAAGCTGATGGAATTTCCTGATTACAGCCTCTGGATTGCTGCTGTTTCTGTAAATAATATTCAATATGTTGTTTCAAAGCTGGAGAATGAAACCAAGGCAAATAAGCTGCTTGAGCTGATAAGAGAAGAGTTTTCAATTATTCCTTTTAGAAGATCTGTTTTTTTACAAGCCATGGATAATACTAATCCTGACTTTGAGGATGCAATCCAGTTCTACAGTGCAGAAGAAATGAATATGGATTGTATTATTACCCGTAATCCAGATGATTTTACAAATTCATCTGTTAAAGTTTATACTCCTTCTCAGTTTCTGGAACAATGGAACGTAGGTAAACTGAACAAAAAATCACAGGTACCCTTTCTTGATCTTAAAGCACAGCATCATCAGATCTTTAATGATATTGATGACAGGTTCGCTGATATTATGGCCAATACAGGATTTATACTTGGTAAATATGTGGATGAATTTGAAAATGGGTTTGGAAAGCTCCATGATGCAAAATATTGTGTCGGTGTTTCCAGTGGCACAGATGCCCTTCATATTGCAATGATGAGTCTTGGGATTGGACATGGGGATCTGGTTATAGTCCCTGTAAATACTTTTATTGCTACTGCTGAGGCAGTTTCACTGTGCGGAGCTGAACCTGTGTTTGTGGATTGCGATGAATACTACAACATTGATGTTCAAAAGTTAAAAGAATACTTAACAGCTATGAGCCATGAGCTAAAAGCTCGGATGAAAGCCGTTATACCGGTGCATTTGTACGGACAGCCGGCGAATATGAATGAAATCATGGCATTAGCTGATGAATACGGTTTCAAGGTGGTGGAGGATTGCTGTCAGGCGCATTTGGCGAAGTATGATGGGGAACCGGTTGGTAGCTTCGGACGGTTCGGAGCGTTTAGCTTTTATCCAGGGAAGAACCTTGGGGCCTACGGTGAAGCAGGAGCTTTGATCACCAATGACGAAGCGCTGTATGAGAAGGCTAGGATGATACGGCAGCATGGTGAGATTAAAAGATATCATCACAGTGTTGTTGGTCATAATTACAGAATGTCTGCTTTTCAGGGTGCTGCTCTTTCAGTAAAAATGCAGTATATTGCTGAATGGACCGAAAAAAGACAAGAAAATGCCCGGCTTTATAATGAATTGCTTGCGGGAATTGAGGGCATCCAGATACCAAAAGAGATGCCAAATAGTTCTTGCGTTTATCATCTCTATGTAATCCAGACTGATGATCGCGACGGCTTAAGAGAATATCTTGAACAAAACGGAATTAACACAGGAATACATTACCCTATTTCTCTTCATCTGCAAAAGGTCTATGAGTTTTTAAGGTATGGGAAGGGGGATTTCCCGGCAGCAGAAACTGCGGCTAAGAGGATTCTGTCACTGCCTATGTATCCGGAACTTACCAAAGGACAGATCAGCTATGTATGCGAGAAGGTTAAAGAATTTGGAAGGTGAGAAGGGAAGAAGGGCAGAAGGTGGGAAGGGAAGAAGGGAAGAAGGGCAGAAGGTAAGAAAGGAAGAAGTGGAGAAGGTGAGAAAAGGGAAGGGAAGAGAAGAAATTGAGAAGATAATGTATGGAAAGAAAGCGAAAAATACGGCATTTTAGGGATCTTGAGGTATATAGGCGTGGATTTGATGCGGCGATGGAGATATTTCAGTTGACGAAACGTTTTCCAGTCGAAGAGAGATATTCTCTTGTTGATCAGATTCGACGGTCATCACGCTCTGTATGTGCCAATTTAGCTGAGGGATGGAGAAAAAGGCGTTATCCTGCGGTTTTCAAGAACAAGATTACAGATTCGATGCAGGAAGCATCGGAGACACAGTGCTGGTTAGAATTTTGCTTTGCCTGTCACTACATCAAGCAAGATGTTTTTGATAAACTTGATAACGAGTATGAACAATTAATTGCAATGCTCAATTCCATGGAAATAAACGCGGAGAAATTTTGTTTCTAAGCTTTTTTCTCAACTTCTCAACTTCTAACCTTCTAACCTTCTAACCTTCTGCTCTTCTGCTCTTCTGCTCTTCTAACCTTCTGCTCTTCTAACCTTCAGCTCTTCAAACCTTCTCAATATCCATCACACTGAGAAAATAATAAAGGTAAACATGAATGACAATCTAAACAAAATCGCACGTGACGTAAAATTGGGTAAAAACGTCAAGATATACAACTTTGTTAACGCCTATGGCTGCGAGATCGGGGATGACACCCAGATCGGCACCTTTGTGGAGATTCAGAAAAATGCAAAGATCGGCAAGCGGTGCAAAATATCCTCTCATACCTTTATCTGCGAAGGTGTAACTATCGAAGACGAGGTTTTTGTCGGCCACGGGGTTATGTTCATTAACGATCCTGATCCAAAAACCGTTAATCCTGACGGCACCTTGCAAAGAGATAATGACTGGAACTGTATTCAAACTCAGGTGAAAAAGGGGGCATCCATCGGTTCCAACGTTACAATCCTTTGTGGAATCACCATAGGAGAAGGGGCACTTGTTGGCGCAGGAGCTGTTGTGGTCAGAGATGTTTTACCATTGGCTGTGGTCGTTGGAAATCCGGCAAAAGTAATCAGAAAGCGCAGGTGATTTATGTTTGGCAATCAGCCAGGATTTAAGATCTGTCTTTTATGGTTTGATACAGCAGTTATAATAACATCTTTAATTCTGGCAGCAAAAGGAATAGATGGGTTGAGTTTATGGAGTTTTCTTTTCTCTTTGTTATATATTCTGCCCGCCTCTCTTTTTTCATTGTTATTTAATGATCTTTACAAGAGAAATATTGTTTACACAAGATATAGACAGGCTATTCTTGTATTTAAATCCATTATAATTGCCTCAATTATTTCCTTTGTCGTTATGGCTGTTTTGCAGTTCGGTCTTTTTGTTGAAAACGGTCGTCTTTATCTTTTGAGATATTTTCTTTTTTCTGTTCTGATTTTGATATTTTTAAGAGCGCTTCTGGTTAAAAAGATCATGAATTTTCTTTCCGCAAAAGGGTTTTTTAATACAAATATTCTTATTGTGGGCGGGGATAAGGCGGGTGTACATGTTGCCGAAACACTGAAAAATGACAGGATATTCAATTTTAACGTTGCAGGATTTATTGATGTATATAAAGATATCGGTGAGAAGATAAACGGCAAATATGAGAACCTTGGAAAATTTAATGATCTTGATTCATTTGTTACATCAAAAAGAATAAATGAAATTCTCATTGCCATTGACGGTCTTTCATATACCAGACTGGTTGAGATTGTTGACAGATGTTTGAGCACAGGTCTTGTTGTGAGAATATATTCAGACTTTCTGGCTGTGATTGTAGAAAAGATGAATGTTGAATATTATGCTGGTTTACCTGTAGTAATGCTTCAAAAACAGTCTCGGGATGCACTTTCGTGGAAAATAAAGCGGATGTTTGATATAATAATTACATCTGCTGCTCTTATATTATTATCTCCTCTTTTTCTATTAGTTGCTGTATGTATTAAACTTTCTTCCAGAGGGCCTGTAATATATAAACAGATAAGAATCGGCAAAAACGGAAAACCTTTTGAGTTTTATAAATTTCGTTCCATGCATACAGACACTTCCAGCTCCGAACATAAGGAGTATGTTCAAAATTTTATAAAAGGTAATAGCTGTTCTGAAAAACAGGATATTAAGATTTTTAAAATAAAGGAGGACCCGAGGATCTTTCCCTTTGGTGCTTTTATAAGAAAAACCTCCATTGATGAATTTCCCCAGCTTTTTAATGTTATTAAGGGCGATATGAGCCTGGTGGGCCCCAGGCCATGTCTTCCCTATGAATGGGAATGTTATGATGAATGGCATAAAAACAGGCTGAATATTCTGCCCGGCTGTACAGGTCTGTGGCAGGTGCTGGGTAGGAGTAGTGTCTCTTTTGAAGAGATGGTTGTTCTTGATATTTATTATGTAAGCAACATCAGCATACTTTTATGGCTTGATGTTAAAATTATATTGCAGACTTTTCCCGTAATTTTCTTTGGAAAAGGCGGGTTTTAATTTTATAATCAGGAACGTGGACGAATTAACTTCCCCAAGTAGGCGCACAGATTTGGGTCGAATTTGTTTGATCTCAGATCACAAAAGTTGATGGAATAGCTTACCTATTTCAATATTTTTGGGATTTGA